>CAZWAL010000027.1:0-20052 GCA_964631905.1 uncultured Stakelama sp. | reverse complement strand
CCCATCCGCCCCGGCCAGGAAAGCGTGTGGGATTATCCGCGCCCTGCCATCGCCGAAATAACCGACGCGCATTTGCGCATCGAGTTCGAAGGGCGCGTGCTGGCGGAGACGCGCAACGGCGTCCGCACGCTCGAGACAAGCCACCCGCCGAGCTATTATTTTCCGCCCAATGATGTCGATCAGTCGATGCTCGCGCTGGCAGGCGGTTCGTCGAGTATGTGCGAGTGGAAGGGGCAGGCGCGTTATTTCGACGTCATCGGGCCGACCCGGCGGCTGTCGCGCGTCGGCTGGGCCTACCCCGCACCGACCCGCCCGTTTGAAATCCTGCGCGATCACATCGCATTTTACGCCGCGCCGATGGACGGCTGTTTCGTGAATGGCGAACGCGTGACGCCGCAGCCCGGCGGCTTTTACGGCGGGTGGATCACCAGCGCCGTTGCCGGGCCGTTCAAGGGCCCGCCGGGCACGCAATTCTGGTGAGCACGCCACTGCTCAGCGTTGCCGGGCTCGCCAAGTCCGTGCCGGGCGGACGGATGCTGTTCAGCGGGCTCGATCTGACCGTCGATGCGGGCGGGCTGATCGCGATCATCGGCGAGAGCGGGGTGGGCAAGTCGACTCTGCTCAACATGCTGGCGGGGCTGGATCGGGCCGATGCCGGGTCGATCGCGATCGAGGGGACGGCGCTAGACGGTCTCGATGAGGCCGCGCTGACGGCGGTGCGGCGCACGCGCGTTGGTTTCGTGTTTCAGGCCTTTCATGTGCTGCCCTATCTGACGCTGCGTCAGAATGTCGCGCTGCCGCTGGCGCTGGTGTCGACCGATCGGGCGCAAGTGTTGGCGCAGGCACAGGCGATGCTCGATCGCGTCGGGCTGGGAACGCGCGGGGATGGCTATGCGCGCGATCTTTCCGGCGGCGAGTTGCAGCGCGTCGCAATTGCCCGTGCGCTGGTCCACCGCCCCGCGATCATCCTGGCGGACGAGCCGACCGGTAATCTTGATCCCGAAACCGGCGCGCGAGTGCTGTCGCTTTTCGCCGATGCGGTGCGCGAGGGCGGGGTCGCGGCGATCATCGTTACCCATTCAGCCGCAGCCGCCGCGATTGCCGATCGGGTGCTGACGCTGACCCCGGACGGACTGGTCGAGCGCCCGCGTGGGTGACGGTGGGGTGGCCCCAGGCATCGCTTCATCGCGGCTCGCGCTGCGCTGGCTGATCATCGGCGAATGGCGCGCGCACCCAGTGCGGCTGGCGCTGACCGCGGTCGCGATCGCAATCGGCGTGGCGCTGGGCTTTGCGGTGCATCTGGTCAACGGCTCGGCGCTGGGCGCGTTCGACGATGCGGTGAAGACGGTCAACGGCGCCGCCGATCTGCGGGTGCGCGCCACCAGTCCACTGGGGTTCGACGAAGCGCTTTACCCCCGCGTTGCCACTGCGCCGGGCGTTGCCGATGCAAGCCCCGTGGTGGTGCTGAATGCGCGTGTTGGCGAGGTGCGCTTTCGGCTGATCGGGCTCGATGTGATCCGCGCAGCGCAAGTGACGCCGTCGCTGATCGGCATCCCAGCGCGGGGTCTCGACAGCGCAGCGGATGTCGCCTTCGCCGAGGGGTCGCTGTTCCTGTCGGCCACCGCGATGCGCGCGCTGAAGGTGAAGACAGGGGATATCGTCCGCATCCCCGCAGATGGCCAGGCAGCCACTTTTCGCGTGACCGGCAATCTCCCCGGTATCGCCGAAGGGCAGTCGATCGGCGTCATCGACATCGCCGCCGCCCAGTGGCGGTTCGGGCGGCTTGGGAAACTCGACCGGATCGACGTAAAGCTGGCCAAGGGGGCAAGCGATGCAGGATTGCGGGCAATCCTGCCTGCAAATACAGTGATCGATACCGATACCAGCGCGGGCGCGCGCAGCGACGCGCTGTCGCGCGCGTACCGCGTCAATCTGGAAATGCTCGCGCTGGTGGCGTTGCTGACAGGCGGATTCCTGGTGTTTTCGGCGCAGTCGCTGTCAGTGGCGCGGCGGTTGCGAGCGTTTGCGCTGGTGCGCACGCTTGGCCTGCCACGCGCCGGGATTGTCACGACGGTGGCGCTGGAGGGGCTGGCGATCGGCATCATCGGTGCGCTGCTGGGCCTGATGCTTGGTTACGGGCTCGCGTTTGGCGCGATGGCGAGTCTCGGGGGAGATCTGGGCGCAGGCTATTTCAACGGCGGCGCGGCACGGCTTGGCTTCTCCCCGACTGGCGCGATCGGCTTTTTCGGGCTGGGCGTGTTGACGGCGGTGCTGGGCAGTGTGGTGCCCGCGCGACTGGCCGCGCGCGCCGCTCCGGCGGTGGCGCTCCGTAACGCGGGCGATGTCATCGATCCCCGCGCCCCGGTGAACTGGGCGATCGCCGCGGTCCTGATCGTCGTGGGCGGAGCCATGGCCTTGCTGCCCGCGATCGGCGGCCTGCCGCTGTTCGGTTTCGGCAGCATGGCGCTGATTTTGGCGGGGGGCATTGCCGGGATGCCTTGGGCCGCACGTACCTTACTGGCTCCACTGGCGCGGCGACCGGGGCGGTGGGTGCCGATCGACCTTGCGATCCGCCACCTGCACGGTGCACCGGGACAGGCGGCAACCGCGCTCTGCGGCATTGTGGCCAGCACCGCGCTGATGATCGCGATGGCGGTAATGGTGACGAGCTTTCGCGGCGCGGTCGATAACTGGCTAGAGCAGGTGTTGTCCGCTGATCTCTATTTTCGGGTCGATGGCGCAGGGAGCTTGGACCGCGCGGCGCAGGCGCGGCTGGCAGCCACGCCGGGGGTCGCGCGGATCGCCTTCAGCCGCCAGATCCCGATCACGCTCGCACCTGATCGCCCGCCGGTATGGCTGATCGCCCGCCCGGTCCTGCCCGATGATCCGACGCTGGTTCTGATCGACAAAGCGGACCGCCTGCCCACTGGCGCCACCCCGATCTGGATTTCGGAGCCCGCTGCGCGGCTCTATGGCTGGCAAGTGGGGCAGATGGTGAAGCTGCCCATCGACGGGCAGTTCGTGGTGGCGGGCGTGTGGCGGGATTATGCGCGACAGCAGGGTGCGATTGTGATCCGCGATAGTGATTATGATCGGCTGACCGGAGATACCAGCCGGAGCGAAGCCGCGATCACCCTCGCTCCCGGAGTTAAACCCGATCTGGTGGGTAAGGCGCTGATCGCGCGCGCGCCCGATGCCGTGCGGAGTGCAGTCGACGTCGCTGAACCGGGCACGCTGCGCCGCTTTGCGCTGACATTGTTCGATCGCAGCTTTGCCGTGACCTATCTGCTTGAGGCTGTGGCGATCTTGGTCGGGCTGGCAGGTGTCGCGGCAACAATGTCTGCGCAGACGATCGCGCGGACGCGGGAGTTCGGGATGCTGCGCCATATTGGCGTATCGCGGCGGCAGATCGTGGCGATGCTCGCGAGCGAAGGGGCGCTGCTCGGGCTGGTCGGCGCGGCGGCGGGGATCGCGCTTGGCGGGGTGCTCGCGCAGGTGCTTGTCCATGTCATCAACCCGCAATCGTTCAACTGGACGATGGACACGATCGTGCCCTGGCCGACGATCGTCGCGATTGCGGTCGCGCTGGTGGTGGCGGCTGCAGGCACCGGCGTGCTCGCCGGGCGACAGGCGCTGAGCGGCAATGCGGTGCGCATGGTTCGAGAGGATTGGTGATGCAGCGCGTGATGCTGATGCTCTGCGCGCTGTTGCTGGTCGGGGCGAGCAGCTATCCGGTGGTCCGTCCGGGCGTGACCCTGCGCTTCCCGGCGGATCACGGTGCGCACCCGACTTTTCGCACCGAATGGTGGTATGTCACCGGGCGGATCAAGGGCGATGATGGCCGTGATCTCGGCTTTCAGATCACCTTTTTTCGCACCACGCCCCAGGTCGATACCGCCAATCCCAGCCGCTTTGCGCCGCGCCAGATCCTCTTCGCCCACGCAGCGCTTTCCGATCCCAAAATCGGCCGCCTTCTCCACGGTGAGCGCGCGGCGCGGGGCGGGTTCGGGCTGGCACAGGCGCGGGTCGGCGATACCGATGTCGCGCTGCGCGACTGGCGGATCAGGCGCCTGCCGGATGGCCGGTTCGAAACGATAGTGGCGACGCGCGATTTCGCCCTGTCGCTGGTGCTGCGCCCGACGCAACCGCCGCTGCCACAGGGTGAGGACGGCTATAGCCGCAAGGGGCCGCGCCCCGAACAGGCGAGCTATTATTACTCGATGCCGCATCTGGCCGTTTCCGGCCGGATGACGCTCGGCGGCAAGGTGCAGGCGGTGAAGGGCCAGGCCTGGCTCGATCGCGAATGGTCGTCGGATTATCTAGGCGGACAGGCGGTCGGCTGGGACTGGACGGGTCTGAACCTGGATGATGGCGGCGCGCTGATGGCGTTCCGGATCAGGGGCAAGGATGGCAAGCCGGTCTGGGCGGGCGGATCGCTTCGCCGGGCCGACGGGCGCATCACCCGGTTCGCGCCCGGCGATGTACGCTTCGACAGTTTCCGCCAATGGCGGTCGCCGCGCACCGGCGCGTTCTATCCGGTCGGGCAGGTGCTAACGATCAAACTGCCCGAAGGCGTGCGACGTTGGCGGCTCGATCCATTGTTCGACGATCAGGAGCTTGATGCACGGCGCGGTGGCCAGCCGGTCTATTGGGAGGGGGCGGTGAAGACGCGCGGCGGCAGCGGCTATCTGGAACTTACCGGCTATGCATCGCCGCTGCGGATGTGACGATCAGCCCGGCGCTGGGCTGGCATGCGTGGATCAGGCCCGGCGCGCGCCCAACGACCGTGAAATGGTCGAGCGCAGCGCGACGAAGCGCGTCGATCCGGTCGTGGCGAACCACCGCCACTACACAACCGCCAAACCCGCCGCCCGTCATCCGCGCGCCACCAAATCCCTTTGTCGCATCCGCCAATCGCGCGACCAGTGCATCTATTTCGGGCAATGTGATCTCGAAATCGTCGCGCATCGACGCGTGCGAGTCGGCCATCAGCGCGCCGATCGTCACCCAGTCGCTCGCCGGCAGCGCGTCGGCCAGCGCCAGCGTGCGGGCATTTTCCGTCACCACGTGCCGCGCGCGTCGATAGGCGACGGGATCGAGGCTAGACTTCGCAGCTTCAAGCGCCGCCAGATCGATGTCACGTAGCGCCGCGACCCCGAGATGCGCGGCCACCGCTTCGCAGGCTGCGCGGCGTTCATTGTACGCGCTGTCGACCAGCCCGCGCGTGATCCCCGAATGCACGATCAGGACGGCCATCTCGCCGGGCAGCGGCACCGGCGTGGTGGCAAGCGAGCGGCAATCGATCAGCAGCGCGGCACCCGCCTGGCCATGCGCGGCAATCAACTGATCCATATTGCCGCAGGCGCAGCCGACGAAATCATTCTCCGCCGCTTGCGCGATCAGGGCGAGCGCAGTCGGATCAAGCATCCGTGCGCAGTCGAAAGCCGCCGCGAGCGCGACACCAAGCGATGCGGATGACGACAGCCCGGCCCCCTGCGGCACATCACCCGCAATCGCGATCCGCACGCCGTCGATGGCAAGCCCTCTCGCGCGAAACACCGCCGCGACCGCGCGGACATGGGTGCGCCAGCCGGGAGCAGGTGCGAACGGCGCAGCAGGGTCGAAGCTGTTCGTATCGTTATAATCGGCACTGGTGACGACGATCATCCCATCCGTCGCATCCCCGACCGCCACCGCCGTGCCCCGGTCGATCGCGCAAGGGAGCACGAAGCCGTCATTATAGTCGGTATGCTCGCCGATCAGGTTCACCCGCCCCGGGGCATAGGCGATGCGCAGCGGCTCCGCGCCATAGGCGGCGCGATAGGCAGCGATTGCGCGCTCGACAGACGTCGTCATGACAGGATGTCCGGTACCGCACGCAGCATCGCCGCAGCCGCTTCGGGGGTCAGGTCGCGCTGCGGTTCGGCCATCATTTCATAGCCGACCATGAACTTGCGGACGCTCGCGGAGCGCAGCAGCGGTGGATAAAAATGGGCGTGGAGCTGCCAATGCCCGATGTCCGCATCGCCAAAGGGCGCGCCGTGCCACCCCATCGAATAGGGGAAGCGCGTCGCGAACAGATTGTCGTATCGCGCCGTCAGCCGCCGGAGGATATCGGCCAGACTGTCGCGCTGGTCGGGCGCAAGATCGGGCATCCGCTGCACGGCAAAGCGCGGCAGCAGCAGTGTTTCGAATGGCCAACTCGCCCACCAGGGCACGATCGCCAGCCAGTCGGCGTTGCTCGCCACCTCACGTTCGCCGTCGGCCTCGCGCCGCGCGAGATCGAGCAGCATCGGGCTGCCGTGCTGCGCCAGATAGCTACGCTGTGTGCCGTCCTCGGTCGCCGCCTCGTCCGGCAGATGCGCTGTCGCCCAGATCTGGCCGTGCGGATGCGGATTGGAACAGCCCATCATCGCGCCCTTGTTTTCGAAAATCTGCACCGATCGATAGGTTGCGCCCAGCCGCGTGCTTTCCTCCGCCCAGCAATCGACGATCCCGCGCACCGCTGCCTGGCTTAGCTGCGGCATCGTGAGCGCATGATCGGGCGAAAAGCAGATCACCCGCGCGTCCCCACGCGTGCTGGCGGCTGTGAACAGGGGGTCTTCGTTCGCGCTGTCAGGCGTATCGGGCAGTACGGCAGCGAAATCATTGTCGAAGGCAAAGGTGCCGACATAATCGGGGTTTCGCTGTCCGCCTGCCCGCGCATTGCCAGGGCAAAGATAGCAGGCCGGATCATAGGACGGCACCTCGGGGTCAGCCGTATCTTCCTGCCCCTGCCACGGTCGCGCCAACCGGTGCGGCGAGACGAGTACCCAGCGCCCGCTCAGCGGGTTGCGACGCCGGTGGGGTTGTTCAGGCGGCGAACTCACGCCGATGCTCGACGCCAGCCGATGAACTGTGCGCTCCGACCAAGCACCAACCGGTTATACGCCAGCGCGAACAGCACCGAACTCACCAGCGTGACGACCATGAAGTCGATGTAATGCAGGGTGATGATTCCCGCCGGTTGCAGCCCGAACGAAAAGAGCGCGTAGAGCGCCACACCCCAGATCACCCCAGCCGTCGCCGCACTGGCGCCGACCCCACGGAACATCAGCCCGACGATGAACGCCGACAGGATCGGCATCGATGATAGGCCGTTCAATTGCTGCAGCAGATTGATGATGCTCTGGGCATTCTGGTACATCGGTACCAGCGCGATTGACGAGATCGTGACGATCACCGTGGTGATGCTGCTCAGCCGCCAATTGTCGCGCACCGCGCCGATGAACGGCTTGTGGAAATCGACCGCATAGAGCGCGACGGTGGAATTGAGCACGGCGCTGGTATGCGCGATCACCGCCGCGGCGATCATCGCGGCGAAGGCACCGGAGAGCCAACCGGGCAGCACCTGCGCCACCAGCAACCCATAGGCCTTGTCTCCGACATCGCCGATCAGCTTGAACGCAACGACGCCGGGGACGGTAACGATGATGGGGATGATCATGATGCGGATCGCCGCCGCCGCCAGCACTCCTTTCTGCGCTTCGCGCACGGTGGGTGCCGTCATCGCCTTCTGCGTGATGTTCTGGTTGGTGGACCAATAGAAGATCTGGATGAAGATCATGCCGGTGAACAAGGTGTGGAACGGGATCGGCGAATCCGCGCCGCCGATCATCGATGTGCGCTCGGCGGGTACACCGCCGAACAGGTCATATTGCACCGCCGCCAGGGCGAGCACGACGATCAGCACCGCAATCGCGAGTACGCCGAACCCCGAATAGGTGTCCATCACTGCAACAGCGCGCAATCCCCCCGCCATCGTATAGGCAGCGCTGATCACCGCGAGGATGATCGCAAACAGGATCAGCGGAATGCCGCCCCCGAATAGCGATTCGAGGAACAGCGCACCGCTATACAATCCGGCAGGCAGGTAGATCAGGATATTGCCGAACAGGAACAGCGCGGAAATCAGCGTGCGCACATTGCGCGTATCGCCTTGATAGCGGCGGTCGAGCAGCTCGGTCACGGTGGTGCATTCGTTGCGATAGTAAATCGGCACGAACACGAAGGCGAGGATCAGCAGCCCGATAAAGCCAGAAATCTCCCACCAGGCCAGCAGCAACATCTGATTGCCGTTCATGCCGACCAGCTGATCAGTCGACAGGTTGGTAAGCGTGATCGAGCCTGCGACGAACACCCAGCTGAGGCCGCCGCCCGCCAGATACACGTCCTTTTCGCTGCCATCATGCCGTGCGCTGCGGACCTTCAGCCAGGTCGCAAGGCCAATCGCGGCAAGCAACAGGATCGCCACACCCATTTGGATGCCGCTGTTCAACGCCATGCTGCTCGCCTCCCCGGGATCAATTTTGCGGCGACAATAGGCGGTCGCACCTTGCACGCAAGCAAGGCTTGGCCAAGGATCGCATAATGATAAGCGACCAGACCAATGGTGACGATGCCCCGGGTTCCGATGATGACTGGGACGACGATGATCGCCACTACTGGGATTGCATTCCCTATCGGATCGATGGTGACGGCATCACGCTGGTCTTCGGGCTTCATGTCGATGAGTCGCTGATGCTGCTCTATGCAGGCGGTAAATTGCCCGATGACGAAGATCTGCACGCGCTCGAAATCGCCGTGCAGCGCAAGCGTCACGGGTCGCAGCCCGATATCGCGCGATTGGCGACGATCTGGCCGCAGGCAGGGCGCGGCTATCTGGGCTTGCCCGCGCTGGCGGCGCGGCGGGGGGATGCGGCATTGCCGGTCGATCTCGTCCTGGCAGAGGGCTCGCTGATCGCTGGTCGATCGGCGCATCTGGTGCTGGATGATCAGGCCGCTGGCGTTCGGGTGGTGATCGACTGGATCATCGGCGCAGGTGATGTGGTTCGGGCGCGCAGCACGATTAGCAACCTTGGCGACACGCCGCTCGCCATTGATCGGATCGCGAGCCTCGCGCTGCCGCTGCCCGGCTGGGCGACCCACGCCACCCGCTTTCACGGGCGCTGGGCAGGGGAGATGCAGGAGGACACTGCCGCGATTCCCTATGGCGGCAGCGGCGGCGAATCGCGCGGCGGCCGTCCGGGCTTTGGCGGCGGAAACTGGCTGATTGCGCATGCCAGCGACTTTGGTGTCGATCACGGGCTGGGGATTGCCTTGCACCTTGCCTGGAGCGGTGATCACGCGACGAGCATCGAGCGCGACGCTGATGGCGCAATCGTGCAGATGGGCGCGCGGCTCGATCCGGGGGAAATCCTGCTGGCCCCCGGCGAGTCGTTCACCACGCCCGATGCTGTGTTCACGGTCGTCGATGGCGGCAGAAATGCGGTGCGGCGCGCGCTTCATGCGCATCTGCGCGAAAGTGTCCTGCCCGGCCGCGTCGACTGGCCAGTCCGCCGTGTCCACCTGAACAGCTGGGAAGCGGTGGCGTTCGATATGGATGAGGCCCGGTTGGTGCAGCTTGCCGAGGCGGGCAGGGCAATCGGCGCAGAGCGCTTCGTGGTCGATGATGGCTGGTTCACCGGCCGCAGAAACGACACCACGAGCCTGGGCGACTGGACGCCCGATCCGCAGCGCTTCCCTAACGGACTGTCGCCACTGATCGCGCAGGTCGAGGCCCGCGGTATGGATTTCGGCCTGTGGGTCGAACCCGAAATGGTCAGCCCCGACAGCGATCTTTACCGCGCGCACCCCGATTGGTGCCTGCACCTTCAGGGCTTTGATCGCCCGACGCAGCGGCACCAGCTGGTCCTTGATCTCGCCCGACCTGAGGTGAGCGACCATGTGTTCGGCGTGCTGAACGGGCTGCTATCGGCGCACCGGATTGCCTATCTGAAATGGGATCATAACCGCGATCTTTTCCCCAATGACGGCGCTGGGTACCGGCAAACACAAGCGCTGTACGGCCTGATCGATCGGCTTCGCGCCGTGCACCCGCACGTCGAAATCGAAAGCTGCGCGAGCGGTGGCGGGCGGATCGATTACGCGATGCTCAGCCGCTGCCACCGTGTCTGGCCGAGCGACAATAATGATGCGATTGATCGGCTGCGGATCAACCGCGCGTGGAGCCTTTTCCTGCCACCCGAAGTGATGGGCAACCATGTCGGCCCCAGCCCGAACCCGATCACCGGGCGCGTGCTGCCGATGGCTTTCCGCGCCAAGGTCGCGATGTTCGGGCACATGGGGGTGGAGGCCGATCCGGCGGCGATGAGCGCTGCCGATCGCGACACCCTCGCCGCGCATATCGCCTGTTACAAGCAGTATCGCGACATCCTGAACAACGGCACATTGGCCGAGTTGGCATTCGATGCGCCCGGACTGTTCGGCACGATGATCGCCCATCAGGGTCGCGCGCTCGCGCTGGTCGCCCGCACCGATATGGCGGGCGATTACAACGCCCCGCCAGTGCGTATCCCCGGCCTCCAGCCCGACATGCGCTATATCATCACCTTCCCGCTCGACGATGTTGACGATCCACCGAGTGGCGTCGGGAATCGGGCGCTGAGCGGGCGGATGCTGGGGGAGGCGGGGCTGGTGCTGCCGCTTTCCCGCCCGGCGATGGCCCATCTCGTCTATCTCGAACGTATGGATTTCGGCCAATGATGCGCCTGGGTTGCTGCTATTACCCCGAACATTGGCCCGAGGAGATATGGGCGGAAGACGCCCGCCGGATGGTCGAGATGGGCCTTACGCGCGTGCGCATCGGCGAATTCGCGTGGAGCCGGATAGAGCCACAGCCTTGGCGCTATGATTGGGGCTGGCTCGACCGCGCGATCGAGACGCTGCACGGGGCTGGGCTGGGGATCATTCTCGGCACGCCGACCGCGACGCCGCCCAAATGGCTGGTCGACAAGATGCCCGACATGCTCGCCATCGATGCGCAAGGGGGCGAGCGGCGGTTCGGATCGCGGCGGCATTATTGCTTTTCGCACCTGGGCTATCGCGGTGAATGCGCGCGGATCACAGCGGCGCTGGCAGAGCGATACGGCAACCATCCCGGCATCGTCGCATGGCAGACCGATAACGAATATGGCTGTCACGATACGATCGTCAGCTATTCGGAGAGCGCGGCGCAGGGCTTCCGACGCTGGCTGGAGCGCCGCTACCCCGATGTCGCGGCGCTCAACGACGCCTGGGGCAATGTTTTCTGGAGCCAGGAATATCGCGCCTTCGCCGAAATCGATCCGCCGCATTTGACGGTGACCGAGCCGAACCCTGCGCACGTCCTCGATTATCGCCGCTTCGCCTCGGACGAGGTCGTCAGCTTCAACCGGGCACAGGTCGACATCATCCGAGCCGGATCGCCGGGGCGCGATATCGTCCACAATTACATGGGCTTCTTCACCGAATTCGATCACCACGCCGTCTCCCGCGATCTCGATGTGGCGACATGGGACAGTTACCCGATCGGCTTTCTCGAGCAGTTCTGGTTCAGCCGCGAGGAAAAGCTTCGATATGCTCGGCAGGGTCACCCCGATATCGCCGCCTTCCATCACGATCTCTATCGCGGCTGCGCGAACGGGCGCTGGTGGGTGATGGAACAGCAACCGGGGCCAGTGAACTGGGCCGCGCACAACCCCGCGCCGCTCCCCGGTATGGTCCGCCTCTGGACATTGGAAGCCGCCGCGCACGGGGCCGAACTGGTCAGCTATTTCCGCTGGCGGCAGGCGCCGTTCGGGCAGGAAATGCATCATGCCGGGTTGCTCCGCCCCGACAGCGTCGATGATGTCGGCGCGCATGAGGCGCGGGCAGCTGCCGCTGATCTGGCGGTGCTGGGCGATCTTGGACCGCCGCCCAAATCGGTTGCGTTGCTGTTCTCCTACGAAGCGGCGTGGCTGGTCGAGGCGCAACCACAAGGCCGAAGCTTTCGGTATATGGAACTGGTGTTCGCGATGTATTCGGCGCTCCGCCGGCTGGGGCTGGACGTCGATATCCTGCCGGTCAATGCGGCGCTGGACGGTTACAAGATGGTTGTCGCACCATCGCTGCCGATCGTCGCTCCGGCTTTGGCCCAGCAGCTGGCAGGCCTTGGCATACCCGTACTGTTCGGACCCCGCAGCGGCAGCCGCACCGCCGATTTCCAGATTCCCGATGGCCTTCCCCCCGGCGCGCTGCGCGAGGCCATCCGGCTCACAATCCCCCGCGTTGAATCGCTGCGCGAAGGCCTGATCGAGCAGGGGAACGGCTTCAGCATCACCCGCTGGTTTGAACATGTCGAAACCAATCTCGTGGCCGAGGAGGCGCTGACCGACGGGCGCGGCGTGGTCTATGCGAATGGGTCGCTTCGCTATCTGGCAGGCTGGCCGGACGAGGCGCTGCTTACCCGGCTTTTCAAGCGGATGGCGACCGAAGCGGCAATGGAGATCGTTGACTTGCCCGCCGATCTCCGGCTGCGACGCGCGGGAGACATGACCTTCGCGTTCAATTACGGCCCCGATCCGATCGACCTTGCGAGGATCTCCGATCGTCCGCTGATCATCGGACAAACCGCGTTGCCGCCCGCGGGTGTCGCCGCGTGGCGATGAACCGGGCTATCGCGCATCCCCCAAACATGCTTGGTTCGTAAATTAATCGCCGGGGGGCCATGCCGATGACGACGCAGACACGACCATTCGGCTTCTGGACGGCAACCGCGCTGGTGGTGGGCGGGATGATTGGCGCCGGCATTTTCGTCCAGCCTGCACAGCTTGCGCCGTTCGGCTGGACCGGGGCCGTCGCCTGGTTCGTCGCCATTCCGGGGGCATTGCTGCTGGCCTATGTGCTGTCGTGCCTCACCGCTGCCCGTCCCGATGCCACGGGCACGGTTGCCATCGTCGCGGAGGGATTGGGGACATTGCCGGGGCTGCTCGTGGGGTGGAGCTATTGGGTCGGCATCTGTTCGGCCAACGCGATCATCGCGCTGACGGCGGTCCGATACGGCGCGCAGTTTTTCCCCGCGCTCACCGCCACGCCGCTCGCCACCGCGCTTGCCGCAACGGCGTTGATCGGGGCGCTGACGGCGCTGAACTTTGGCGGGGCAAAAGGGGCCGGCCGGTTTCAGGTGCTGACGACGGTGCTAAAACTGCTGCCGCTGGTCGCCGTCGCGGCGATCCTGGCTGGCCTTGCCGTTGTAGATCCCACGCGCTTCTCGGCGAACCCGCATACGCCGTTCGATGCCAGCAAGTTCACCATGGTGCTGACGCTCGCCTTTTTCCCGTTGGTGGGGTTCGAGTCCGCGTCGCTGGCGGCAGAGCGCGTCCGCGATCCGGCGCGCAATGTGCTGCGCGCGACTCTGGTCGGCACATTATTGACGGGCATCCTCTACATCATCCTGTGCAACGGCATCGTGTTTGCGCTGCCCGAAGCACAGGTTGCCGCATCCGATGCGCCGATCGCGATGTTTGTCGAAAATTTCTGGGGGCGTGGTGCCGGTCTCGTCATTGCCGCCTTTGCGTCGATCTCCGCGATCGGGTGCCTGAATGGCTGGGTGCTGATGCAGGGCGAGTTACCGCTGGGGATGGCCCGCGCCGGGATATTGCCTGCCATATTGGGCCGGACCACTGACCGCGATGTGCCGATCTTCGCGATGCTGCTCTCCAGCGCCGTCGCCAGCATGCTGGTGCTCTCTGGCGCGATTCCGGGGCTAACCGACGTGCTGACCTTCATGTTGCAACTGACGACGGCGGCGACGGTGTGGTTTTACTTTGGCGCCTGTGCGGCCGCGTTCGCGTTTGGCATCGTTCGCCCGCTTGCGGTTGTCGGCATGATATTTTCGACCTGGGTGTTATGGGGATCGGGCATGGAGGCGCTGCTGCTCAGCATCGCGCTGATGCTCACCGCGCTGCCGCTCTACTGGATCGCGCTACGCCGCCGCCCGCTTGCGGAACAGCCGGCCTAACAACGTCCGATCCTTCAAAATCTCATGCGCGGCATTATGCCCCGGCGCGCCCGTCACGCCGCCGCCGGGATGCGTGCCCGATCCGCACATATAGAGCCCGGCGATCGGCCCGCGGTAATCGCCATGCCCCAGCACCGGCCGCGCCGCCCATAATTGGTCGAGACTCATCCGGCCGTGGAAGATATCCCCGCCGATCAGCCCGAACTTGCGCTCCAGATCGAGCGGGGAGTGGATTTGTCGCGCGATGATGCTCGCCTTGAAATTGGGGGCGTGCTGCGTGACGCAATCGATGATGTGATCCGCCGCCGCCTCGCGTTCGTCGTCCCAGCTGCGACCGTCCGGCAGTTCGGGCGCGAATTGCTGGCAGAACAGGCTCGCGACGTGCTGCCCCGGCGGGGCGAGTGAATCATCGACGGTCGAGGGCAGTTTCATCTCGACAATCGGTGCCTTCGACCAGCCGAACGCGCGGGCGTCGTCATAGGCCGCGTCCATATAATCCATGCCCGGCGCGATGATGATCCCGGCGGTATGGTGTTCTGCCTTTTCCTTGCCGGGGAGTACGGTGAAATCAGGCAGTTCGGATAGCGCGACATTCATTCGGAAAGTGCCCGACCCGGTTTTGAAGTTATCGATCCGCCGCTTGAAATCAGGCTTCAGGTCACTCCCCGCGATCAACTGGCGATAGAGCAGGGCAGGGCCGACATTGGCCGCAACCACATCGGCGGCGATCTCCTCGCCTGACTCGAGCAATACGCCTACCGCCTTGCCGCCGTCCACAAGCACCCGCGCGACAGGCGTTTCCAGACTGATTTCGACGCCATATTCGACGCATGCCTCGGCCATCGCCTTGGTGATCGATCCCATCCCGCCGACACTATGGCCCCATGCGCCCTTCTTGCCGTTCACCTCGCCGAACACGTGGTGGAGCAGCACATAGGCCGAGCCCGGCGTGCTCACCCCGGCATAATTGCCGACGACTGCGTCAAAGGCGAAGGCGGTCTTGATATGATCGTCCTCATACCAGCCATCCAGAAAATCGCGTGCGCTTTTGGTGAACATGTCGAGCACATCGGCCTGCGCATCGACACTCATCCCGGCGAGTTTGCGCCCCTGCGACGCGGCGCTGAGCAACGCCGGAATGCCGCCCCCCGCATTGGGCGGGGTCTTGAGCGACAGGTCGCGCAGCACCTCCGCCACCCGCTCCAGCGCCGCTTCATAGGCCGGGAAGGTATCGGCATCCTTCTGCGAAAAGCGCGCGAACTCGGCCTGCGTCCGCGCAGTGCCGCCGCCCAGCTTCAGATAGGTGTCGGGAAAGGGAAAGAAATTGCTGATCGTGCGCTCGATGATGCGAAAGCTACGGTCGTGCAGCTTCATGTCGGCAATCACTTGCGGCCGCAGCAGCGACACGGTGTAGCTCGCCGTCGAATTGCGGAAACCCGGGTGGAACTCCTCGGTCACGCACGCCCCGCCGACGATCGCGCGGCGTTCGAGCACGCGGACCTTCAGCCCCGCGCGCGCAAGGTAAAAGGCACAGACAAGGCCGTTATGCCCCCCGCCGATGATGATCGCGTCGTATCGCTTGGTCATGGGGAAAGTGGTGCCGTGGCGTGCGGCGATTGTCGAGGGGGAGGGTGCGGGACCGAAACGGCAGAATGTCCGCTCTTGGTGGTAAGCGGAAAGGCGGCTTTCAGGCACGGCTCGCGATTAGCGGACGCTCCAGCGCCCGACGACGAAGCCGATGATAGACAAGCCCATCCACGCGACCAAAATCGGTAGAGCCAGCCACATCGCGCGTGGCCATTCGGCTAGATAAGTCGGCGGCGTAGGTGGCGCAAATGCTAGCCCGATAGTTATGAATATTATTGGCGAGAAGACGAGAGTAGCCAAGCTGAACTGACGTGTGCGTTGGCTGTCGAAGTGCGCGAGGGCGAAGGCAACAACAGCCGCGATCCATATCCCCGACCACGCGGTGCCCACGACAATCCTCCAATGCGGCAAGCCGCGCGAACGTCTGCAATGGAGACATTGTAGAACTACGCTGAGCGACCGCAAGAGAGGCGTTAGCTGCCATCTTGCGTATCCGTCACCCTGAACTTGTTTCAGGGTCCACTGCGCCTCCCATCCAATCGTCATTGGGGCACCATGAATGCTGAAACATATGCAGCATGACGGGTGGTTTTGGAACGAACATGCGATTCAGATGGTCAGGTTGACACCGCATGCGCCCGCCCGCCCCACCCCGGCGCCGGCGCATGATGCAGCCGCGCTTCCGGAATCGCCGCCCGGATTTTCGCGGCAAAACTGCGCAAGCAAACCTCGCTCCGCCCGATGGGGCCGACCGTAAAACTCTCTGACGCCATCCCCGCCTGCACCCGCGTGATCAGCCAGGTGTCCTCCGCATTTACGTGACGGTTGATTCGATCATTGGCATAGCGGGCGAGCTTCATCTCGCGCCTGTCATCGGGCAGTGCAAAGGCCATCATCCGCAGCACCGATTGCGTCGGGCTGATCGGCAGCCATTGCATGAAATCGACCTGGTCGGGGTAAATGTCGAAGGCGATGTTCGGCCATAATTTGTAATACAGCCATAGCCGCTGGTTGGCCTCCGGCAGATGGTCGGCGCGGGGGACATAGGTCTGGTAGAAGCGTTCCCACCAATCGGCGGAGGGGCGGTTGACGAGATAGCCCGACATTTTGTCAACAAAGGGCTGCGCCTCGATCGCATAGCTTTTGCCGAACAGCCGCGACAGCCCGGGGTGCGCGACCGGGATGTGGAGATTGTCCGAATAATTGTCGCCGATATTCTTCCAGTTGACCGCGCGGGGGCGTTCATAGGCAGGCGTAATCGTGCGCAGATCTTCGAAGCGATACGGCTCGATTTCATGCTCATACGGGGCCATCATCTCGGCGACCGACGGCCCGCCATCGTCCTTCAACCGGACGAACACGAAGCCGCGCCAGATTTCCAGCCCCACCGCGAACAGCCCCTGGCCGCGCTTGTCGAGCGTCGGATAATCGGCGCTCACCGGCACCGCGGTCAGGCTGCCGTCGAGCTCATAGCTCCAGGCATGATAGGGGCAGATGATCTTCTTGGTGCATCCGCTGCTTCCCTCCAACAGCCGCATCGCGCGGTGGCGGCAGACATTGGTGAAGGCGCGAACGACGCGGTCCTCGCCGCGCACGACGATCACACTCTCTCCGGCATAATCGATCGAGCGCCACGCGCCGGGGGCGCTCAGGTCGCTTTCATGGCACACGATCTGCCACGACGGGCGGATGATCCGCGCCATTTCGGCATCGAAAAAATCAGGGTCGTTATAGGTCCAGCCGGGCAGCCCCCAATCGGCATCGGGGTCGGCAGCTATTGGTTGGTCCGGCATCAGGGGCGCTCCGCAAGGCCAAATGAACGGCCGGTGCGTGCTTAGCGCGGGGATGTCGTCCTTGTCAGCACCGGTTTGGCGAGCGGGCAGGGCTTGTGCCCCACCCGCTGCCGGTATCATCAGAACTTGGCCGAAACCTGGAAGCCATAGAAGCGGGGCTCGGCCGGGATGAAGGTCGGCACGCCGAATGCACCACCCGTGTTGCCGGCATCGAGCAGATAGCGCTCGTCGCTGGCGTTGCGGACGAAACCGGCGATTTCGAACCGGTCGTTGATGTTCACGCCGGCGCGGGCGTTGAACAGCGTGACGCCGGGCTGCGAGATCAGCGGGTTGTTCGGCAGCTCGAAGAAGATGCGGCTGCGATAGGTGACCGTGGGCGTCGCGAACAGGCGAACGCCGTCGGTGAGCGGCACATCGAGCGTGAACCCGGCGGCGGCCTGCACTTCAGGCTGCAGCCGGAAACGCGCCCCGGCGAAGGCGGGCGAGAAGGCACTGTCCCGGCTGATGCCGCCGTTGATATAGCCGATATTGCCGAAGATGTTCAGCCAGCGTGCCGCGCGCCAGTTCGCTTCGGCCTCGACACCGACATTGTTGGCATTGCCGGCGCTCTGCGTGATCGTGGTGCCATTGGGCTGGATCACGCTGACCTGGAAGTCGCTGTAATTCTGGTAATATACGCCGATCGATCCGGAAACGGGGCCGACCCGACCCTTGATGCCTGCTTCATAGTTCCAGACGACTTCTTCGGCGACGGGCGTGAAATTGGCGACCGGGCCGGTCGGCGTGGCGCGCGCCCCCAACTGGACGACCGGCGAGCGGCGACCCTTTGAGACGGTCGCGAAGACGTTGATGTCGTCGGTCACGCGGTACAGCGCGTTGAAACGGGGCAGCACCGCAGAGAAGCTGTCCTGCGCCAGAAACGTCTGGCCCGCCGTATCGACCTGGCCGGGGATCAGCGATGCCGCGGCTGGGTTAAGCCGTGGGCGCGGGACGGTGGCGAAAAAGCCCGATTCGCGCTGTTCGATCAGCCCGCGCACACCAACGGTCAGCTCGAAGCGTGGCGAGACCAGCCAGGTCACGTCACCGAATACCGAATAAGTATCGTTCTTGCCGATATTGCCGAACACCGACTGGTACAGGGTCTGCGGCAGAGCTGCGGTCGGCACCGTGCCGTTCGGCAGCACGCAGCCGGGGCGTGTGGCCGCGACGGCGCAGGTGAAGAAGGTCGCTTCGTTGCTTGAGAAGGGGACGATCTGCTGGCTGTCTTCCTGGAAGAAATTCCAGCCGAACGAGGCGCGGAAGTTATCGTCCTTATAGGCAAACCGCCCTTCATGGTTGACCTGATAGCCAAACGCATTCTCGGCGAATTCGAGGAAGAACGCGCGCGAGCCATCCGCGTCGAAGATTTCGAGGCTGTTGAACTGGCGGAAGCCGTTCACCGTGGTGAAGTTCCAGCCGGGCGCGAAATCATAGGACAGGGTGATGTTCGCATCCCACACATCACGCTCAAGCCCAAGCTGAGCGTTACCGAGCACGGCAGCCGATACCGGCGAGCCCGACAGATTGGCAGGGCCGAACACATTCGCCCGGCCCGCTTCGGTCGGGAACGTGCCCGAGATGAAAGGCGTGCCGCCATTGCGCTGGCGATCATAGGTCGCGATGACGTCAACCGTCAGCGCGTCGACGGGCGTGTAACGCAGCGATGCGCGCAGGCCGAGTTGGTCCTGCGAATAGAGTTCGCGAGTCTGGCTGGTCGCCAGATTGTTGATGTAACCGTCGCGGTTCTTGTATTCGCCGGCGAAGCGCACCGCGATCGTGTCGTTGCCTGCATTGAAGAAGCCTGAGGCGAGATAGGCGTCGAAATTGCCGTAACCGCCGGTGATCTGGCCCGAAAAGCCCGGCTTGGGCCGCGCCGAGACGATGCTGATCGCACCAACGGCAGAGGCAGTGCCGAACAGCGTCGCCTGAGGCCCCTTGATCACTTCGATCCGGTCGACGTCATAAATCGCCTGGTACGAGCCACGCGAGCGTGAAATGTCGACGCCGTTATAATAGAGCGTCACACGCGGACCCTGCTGCGCCGAGCCGCTGTCTGAGGTGATGCCGCGGATCACGATGCCGGGGTTGTTCGCGCTCTGCTCCTGGATGTTCAGACCGGGGACGAAGTTCGACAGCTCGTCGAGATCGGACACGCCCAGCTCGCGCAGCCGCGAGCCGGTGTTGACCGAAATCGTGATCGGCACGTCGACGTTACGCTGTTCGATCTTCTGCGCGGTGACGAGGATATCGGTGTCATTGATCTGATCACTTGCCTGATCGTCATTCTGCGCGAGCGCTTGAGGTTCGGCAGATTGCGCATGGGCGGCGCTGGCGGTGAACGAACCGGTGAGCAGCAGGGCAGCGGAGAGCGAGCGATAACGTGTCATGATGGATCCCCTTGGTGGAGCGCCGCCATTGGGGGAAGCGTGTGTATGCTGCACTGCAATATGACGACAGATCGACGACAGTCGCGTGTCGATTAAAAGTGGTGGGGGATTGTTGTTTTTGAGCACCGGCTGCGCTGACGGCCGCTCCCCCCACGCTACGCAGCTGTCAACTCTGTTGCGTCGCCGGTCCTGTCATCATATTGAGAACGGGCGTCAGGTTCCCCGAGAGGGGAATAATAGGGAACGCGGAATCAGGGATTTACCCTGCAAGCCGCGGCTGTCCCCGCAACTGTGACCGGTGAGTGGTCGCCCCGATATGCCACTGGATGCACCGCATCCGGGAAGGTGGGGCGGACATGATGACCCGGGAGCCAGGAGACCTGCCTGA
>CAZWAL010000026.1:0-20185 GCA_964631905.1 uncultured Stakelama sp. | reverse complement strand
ATATGCCGGGCTATGGCTTTGCCAAGGCGCCCAAGGACATGGTCAAGAAATGGCGTTTCCTGATCAATGATTTCCTGCGCGGGCGGCAAGTGCTGAAGCGCGTGCTGGTGCTTGTCGATTCGCGCCACGGGCTGAAGGATGTCGACCATGAAATCATGGAAATGCTCGACAAAGCCGCCGTCAGCTATCGCCTGATCCTGACCAAGGCTGACAAGATCAAGCCGACCGAACTGCTGAAAGTGACCGACTCAACGGCGGCGGAAGCCCGCAAGCGCCCCGCCGCGCATCCGGATATCATGGCGACATCGAGTGAGGTTGGGTTTGGGATTGCTGAGCTGCGTGCAGCGGTGATCGAAGCGATCGGGTAACTGGGGCTAACCCCCTCTCCTTCTTTCCCGTCACCCCCGCGCAGGTGGGAGTCCAGCCGCGTTGGCTTGCTGCTAGAGAAGCTGGGTTCCCGCCTGCGCGGGAATGACGGGGAGAAGGGTCTGTAAAGTTGATGCGCTCCACCGGGGCAGCATGAGCCGCCCCGGTGATTACACCTGGACTTACCGGAACTTCTTCGTAAGCCGCACGCCGAACTCGCTGCGATCGTTGCTGACGACAACGCCAACGAAACCACCCTGGTCGAGCCGGCCCTGATCATAAACTTCGTTGAAGATGTTGCTGCCATAGATGCTGAACGCCAGGTCGCGGGCTTCGTTTTCGTATTTCAGGTTGAAGCCCACGAGGCTGCGTGCATCGATCAGCTCGGTCGCGCGCGCGACGGGCTGGCCAAACTGCTCACCGCGATAGGAATAATCGGCCTGCGCGGTAATCGCGCCGCCATTCGACAGACCATAGGTATAGCTCGCCATCACTGCCCCGGTAAATTCGGGGCTGAGCGCGGTCGGCGCGCCGGCAACGGGCGTGCCCCCCGTCGGGAAGAACGCAGGCGGCAGCGAGTTCACGCTGGTGATCTTGCTGTCGAGATAACCGAGCGACCCTTTCAAGCGGAAACCGCCGAAGGTAACGGTTGATTCCGCCTCGATCCCGCGTGCCCGCGCATCGGCGGCGATAATCACGGTGTTGAAGCCGTTCGCGTTGATGAACGAATAGGGCAGCCCGCGATCGTTATAGTTGGTCGTGAATGCCGACAGCAGCACCACCCAATTGGGGGTGATGCGGCCCTTCAGGCCGATTTCATAGTTGGTCGCGGTGGTTTCCGGCGACGCGTTGAACGATGCCGGGCCACCGAACGGACGCGGCGTGAAACTGCCCGGCTGATAGCCGAGCTGGATCGTGCCATAGACCGAAACATCATCGGTGAACTTGTACGTGATGTTGCCCTGCGCGGTGACTTCATCATAGCTGGCGGTGCGCGTGATGGGGCCAGGGAAGCTGGTGAATTGCGCCGTCGCGCGCTTGTCGTCCTTTGAATAGCGCACGCCGGCACCAATCGAGAGCTGATCGGTGATGTTGTAACTACCATTGGCATAGGCCGCATAGCTGTTCGTCGTTTGCTGAAGCGTGAAACTGCTATTGCCGCCGAAGAAAAAAGCCGGCGACGAATCGTTGCTGCCATCTTCGTAGAAATAATAGAGGCCGGTCACAAAGTTGAACGCCCCGAATTCGCCGTTCAGCTGCAATTCGGTCGATACCTGCTCGGCATCGCCGCTTTCGGGGAAAACCGATTGGCGGGAGATGTTGTCGGTGTCGGAAAGACCGCCGGTATACTTGGTCTGACGATAGCTGGTGATGAACTTGGTCGTCAGCGCATCGCTGAGCTTCAATTCGGCGGTGATCGATGCGCCGAAAAGATCAAGCGATGTTGATTCGAGGCCAGGCACATCAGTACCCGAATCGTCCGGGCGCACCTGCGTCGCCTGAGTGAAGCCAGCGGCGACCGGATCATAGATGTCGACGCGGTACGGCGACTGACCACCGCGCGAGCGGACGAAGTCGACCGCGGTCAGCACCGAAAAGCTGTCGCTTGGCGTCCAATAGGCAGCGGCGCGGCCACTGAAATCATTCTGCTCGCCAATCCGTGCGCTGGGATTGGCGATGTTGACGGCATCGCCCACGCCGTCACGGCTCTGGTAGCTCCCGTTGAGCGATACGGCGAGGGTCGGCGCTACCCGCGTGTCAGCGTAAAAACTGCCGTTGATCCGCCCGCGCGTGCCCACCTGCGCGTCGACTTCCACCGATTCGTCGCTGCCGGGCTTGCGGGTGATGATGTTGACGGCGCCGCCGAGCGTATTGCGGCCATAAAGCGTGCCCTGCGGTCCACGCAGCACCTCGACGCGCTCGATATTCTGGAGCGACAGGTTGGATCCGAGCTGGCGACCGAGATAAACACCGTCGAGATATACGCCGACGCCGGGATCGGTGGTGATCAGGTGATCCTGCAAACCGATCGCGCGGATGAAAATGGCGGCCTGTGCGGTATTGCCCACGCCATACCGGCTGATCGTCAGGTTAGGCACATATTTGCCGACATCTTCCAGATTGCGCACGTTGAGCGCCTTCAATGTTTCTTCGCCGAATGCACTGATCGCGATTGGGGTATCGAGCAGGCTTTCTTCACGTTTGCGGGCGGTGACGACGATGTCGATGCCGCTATTGTCCGTAACCTCTGCCTTGGCGGGGACATCGGTCGCCGGCGCGGTCTGCGCAGCGGCCGGGGTCGCCGCCGTCAGTGCGGCAATCGCGAGCAGAGACGCGCTGCTCCATGCAGCCACCATGCGCCGGTCAAGCGCTGCAAATCCCCGTCGGTCGGCATTTCTGGTCGTCATTCGTCGATCTCCGCAATGGGCCCACCGGTGGCGGGCATCTGGCTTGTGAGGGAAGTCGATCGGGCGTCATCCACGAGGCACCCCGCTGCCCTGGGCGATGCGCCAATCGGCACCAACAGATCATGCTAATGGCATGAATGACACGACCGCAACGACATTGTTTCGGATCGATTACAATCGCACGAGACTGTTGCAGCTCGGCATCACGAGGTTGAATTCATCGCCATAACACAGTGCGTTGGCGCACCGAATTGGGCGGACGCCGCACCTTCGACTTGGCGCGCTTTTCTATTAGCCCGCCGCCTGCGCTTGCATGGCTGGACTTTTTGATAGCAGAGTTGAACCGGCAATCGAGCGCCAGCCAAGGAACCGCCCCATCGTGGTAATGTCAGACGAACGTCGCGAAGCGTTGATCGACAAACTGGCCGACCATGTGCTGGCAGAGGGCCTGTCCGCTTCAAGCCTGCGACCGCTGGCCAAGGCCGCCGGGACCAGCGACCGGATGCTCCTTTATTACTTCAAGGACAAGGCAGAGGTGATCGCGGCGGTGCTCGAACGCATCGCGACACGACTGGTGGCTATGCTCGATCAGCACCGTGCACCAACACCATTGCCGATGGAGGTGCTGCGGCAGGCGCTACTCGCGACCGTGTTCGATGATGCTTTCTGGCCCTATATGCGGATCTGGCTGGAGGTTGCGAGCCTGTCAGCGCGGGGTGATCCGCTTTATCGTGACATCGGCGCCCAGATCGGCCGCGGTTTTCTTGCCTGGGGCATCGTGCAAATCGACGCTCCGACCCCCGAAGCCCGCGCCGCCGACGCCGCACGCCTGATGGTATCGATCGAAGGCGCGCTTGTCCTGCGCAGCCTGGGTCTGCAGGACATCACAGCAGACGCGTTTGGCGAGTGAACTAACGCCTGCTGCTAAAAGCGACGACGACGTCGATTGGCGGTGAATCGGGGCGCGTTGGACCAACCGATCGGAAGGTCATGGTTCCGGCCATTTCTTCAGCAGCAGGCCCGGCGAGCATTGCCAGGAAGCCGTTCGGTGCGCTTTGTCCCGTGACAACACCGGAAAACTGACTGAAAGACGTCGGCGTGGTGCCGCGCGATGCGGCAATGCTTGCACCGATCGCCGATGCACTCGCATTTTCATCCTCCTGAAAAGTCGGGATCAGCGTTACGGTGTACGTACGCGCAGCCCAATCAACGACGATCGTGATCGTGCCGGTCACGGCGTAGCGCGGACCTCCATCGGCACTCGTTGGATTAGCGGCGCCCAACGCCCTCCCGGTGAATGTCGACATTCCGGTGCGCGGCACGGCGGCGTCTGGTGTTACCTGAGCGTAATAGGCAAACGCGCGAAAATCCCTTGAGAAGAATGCGCCCGTCATCGTGCGGATGTCGAGCAAGCCAAAGCTGGAATAGGTAAGGACGAGTTGGTCGTTCAGCGGGCTGACATTGAACAATCGCAACGCCAGTCGCGCTGGCTCCAACGGAGAATCAAGCGCCTCCGACCGTTCATATAATGTGGTCCGTGCATTTGAGCCGCTAGCGACAATATCTGCAGGCAGGAATCGAGTAACGAAATTGGCTTCGTTGATCGGGCTTCGCACGTCGAAGGTATAGCCGCGCGTGGCACCATCGAAACTGAATAGCTGCCCTGCCACAGGACCGCTTATCCCGCTCGAAGCACTGATGCGCCCTGCCCGATTTAGCGCTGACTGAACAATTGAGGTCGATGTGACAAAAGCTTGGCTGACGACCAAGTTTGTGAGAGTCGCATTGCTTGTTGGTGTTGGTGTGGGTGTGGGTGTGGGTGACGGTGATGGTGACGGGCTTGGCGAGGGCGTTGGGCTAGGTGCAGGCGTTCCCGGTACGACCGGCACGGGCGCTGACCGCCCCGTTGATGAGCCACTGCAGCCAGCGGTAAAAGTGAATATACAGACCGCGCCCAATAGCTTTGATTTCACGCTAATTCTCCCACGCCTTACAAAACGACCATTGCATCGAGTCGGCCAGCTTCGCCAGATTCCATCGCATGAGCGATCAGCCCAGAAGATGTAACGTTCGATCAAAGCTTGTCGCACATTTTTTGCGCCGCTATCCCGTTTTTCATGCTCAAGATCATCATCGGCAACAAAGCCTATTCGTCCTGGTCGCTGCGCGGCTGGCTCGCGTGCAAGCAATCGGGATTGGCGTTCGATGAGGTCGTCGTGCCGATGTTCGACGCGCATTGGCAAGACCGCCGCGCCGAGCCTGATCTTGCCCCTTCGGCGGGCAAGGTACCGACATTGTGGGACGGCGATACCGTGGTGTGGGACAGTCTCGCGATCATCGATTACCTCGACGGGCAAACCGGTGGCACGCGTTACTGGCCGGCAGACGCTGGCGCGCGTGGGCTCGCCCGGTCGATGGCCGCCGAAATGCATTCGGGCTATACCGCGCTCCGCACGAAACATGGGATGAACGTCCGACAGGTTTTCGCCGCTGAAGCGCCGGATGCCGATGTGGCGACCGAATTGTCGCGGATTTTCGAACTCTGGGCGCAGGCGCGCGCGCGCTTTGGCGGCGAGCAGCCCTATCTGTTCGGTGCATTCGGCGCGGTCGACATCATGTTCGCCCCCGTTTGCACGCGGATCGTGACTTATGGACTGCCCACCCCGCGCTTTGCCCAGGCCTATGTCGATGCGATCATCCAGCATCGCTGGATGCAGGACTGGATCGCGGCCGCGCAAGAAGAGGAATGGGTGATCGACAAGTATGAGCGGCCGGCAGGCGCATAGGGTCGCGCACATGACCGATCCTATCGATGTTGCCGCCCTCACCCAGGCACTGATCGCTTGCGATAGCGTTACCCCCGCCTCTGCCGGGGTATTCGACGTCCTCGAACGGGCACTTCTGCCGTTGGGCTTTGCGGTGGAGCGTTTTGTGGTCGGCGAAGCGCCAGACGGCCCGGTCGAGAATCTGCTGGCGGTGCGCGGCGACGGCGCTTCCCCGCATTTCGCCTTTGCCGGGCATCTCGATGTCGTGCCGCCGGGCACGGGCTGGACGGGCGATCCGTTCGTGCCGGAGGTGCGCGGTGGCTTGCTGTTCGGGCGGGGTGCCGTCGACATGAAGGGCGCGATCGCGGCGTTCGTCGCGGCCGTCGCGCGCATTCCGGCCGATGCCGGGACGATCAGCCTCATCATCACCGGCGATGAAGAGGGGCCCGCAACCTTTGGCACTGTCGCCCTGATCGAGCGGATGACGGCACGAGGGCTGAAGCCTGATATGTGCCTGGTCGGCGAGCCGACATCGGTCGACCGGCTGGGGGACATGATCAAGATCGGGCGGCGCGGCTCCGTCAATATCTGGATCGACGTGCCCGGCAAGCAGGGGCACGTCGCTTACCCACATCTGGCGGACAACCCGATCCGGCGGCTCGTGGCGCTGCTGGCGGAGATCAACGCAATCGTTCTCGATGCGGGTAGCGACTGGTTTCAGCCGTCCAACATCGAAGTGACTGACCTGACCGTCGGCAATCCGGCGACCAATGTCATCCCGGCCAAGGCAAGCGCGCGGCTGAGCATCCGGTTCAATGATCAGCACAGCGGCGCGGCACTGGTCGAGCGGATCACCGCGGTGGCCACCGCACACGCCCCCGGTGCAATCGTGACCGCGCGGATATCGGGAGAAGCGTTTCTGACTCCACCAGGTGCTTTCTCGACACTGATCGCCGATGCCATTGCTCGCCACACCGGACATCAGCCGACGCTCTCCACCACTGGCGGCACATCCGACGCGCGGTTCCTGTCAAAAATCTGTCCGGTGGTCGAATTTGGGCTCGTCAACGCGACGATGCACAAGCTCGACGAGGCGGTTGCGCTCGATGATCTGGTACTGCTGCGCGATATCTATGCGGATATCGCTGCGGCGGCGCTTCAGCTGGCGAGCAACTGACGCTTTTCAACGCGTGACCACGCAATGAAATCATCCTCGGCCATCGGGTAAGCGACTGCAAAGCCCTGGATGACGTCGCAGCCGATTACGCGAAGCACATCGGCCTGGGCCTGGTTTTCGATGCCCTCGGCAACGGCTTCGCACCCGAGCCCGTGGATCAGGCCGATCACTGCCTGCACGATCGTGCGGGCTTCGGGCTTCTCCGCAATATGTTCGATCAGGCTACGGTCGAGCTTCACCCGGTCGACCGGCAGGTCGCGCAACCGGGCAAGGTTGGAATAGCCAGTGCCGAAATCATCGATCGCGATCGTGGCGCCATCGGCACGCAGTTCCGAGATCGCGTCGATCACTTCTTCGCTGCAATGCATCGCGAGTGTTTCGGTGATTTCCAGCTCAAGCAGCCGCGCAGGCGCATTGGCGACCTGCATTGCTTCGCGTAGACGGCGGAAGAAGCTGGCGTGATCAAGCTGGCGCGGCGAGATATTGATGGCGAGGCGCTGTTCGATCCCCATCGCTCCCCAACGCGCGATCGTTTCGGCAATCGTTGCAATCACCCATTCACCGATCTCGACGATCAGGCCGGTTTCCTCGGCGCGTTTGATGAAGGTGCCGGGCAGTTTCATGCCAAGCGTCGGGTGTTGCCAACGCAACAGCGCCTCTGCCGCAACGATCCGGCCATCAAGCGTGCTGATCTGTGGCTGAAAGACCAGTGCGAACTGATTGAGTGATATCGCCTCGCGCAGATCGCATTCGAGCTGGGCGCGATCGGCGATCTGCGCGGCGAGTGTTTCCGTGAAATGTTCCGCCCGGCCGCGTCCGCTGGCCTTGGCATGGTACATGGCGGCATCGGCAGCCCGCATCAGTTCTGTCAGCGTCGAGCCGTGTTCGGGGCGGAGCGCAATGCCGATCGAGGCGCCGATTTCTACATCATGGCCGCCAAGATCAAACGGCTCACTGAGCGCGAACAATACCCCGCGACTGATTCGCGCGGCCTCACCCGGATCGGTGATCTCGGGGAAAAACATCGTAAATTCGTCACCCGCCAAACGACCGATCAGCGGCGGCTGCCGTCCGCCGGAAACGTCGCCATCGGCCGTGAATCGATCAGCCACCGCGCGCAGGCGATTGGCGACCATGCCGAGCAGCATATCCCCCATCGCATGGCCCATCGTATCGTTCACCGATTTGAAGCGATCCAGATCGATGAAAAACAGCGCCGCTTCAGTGCCCATCGGCATGTCGGCAAGCATGCGTTCGCAACTGCGGCGGAAATGGGTGCGGTTGGGCAGGCCCGTCACGGGATCGAACATGGCAAGCCGGTGCACGCTTTCGAGATTGGCAGCGATCTGCTGAAAGAGTCCTTCCATCGCGTGCGCTAATTGCGGCACATTTACGCCGATTTCTGAGGGAATCTCTCCTTCAAGGTCGCCATGTGCGGCGCGCGCAAGTCGGGCGATGGCAGCGTCAATCGCACCAGCCGTTGCCGAAATCGCGCGCTCGGCCGATGCCCAAGACATGGCCGCGCAAACGATCGCCGGGATTAGGGCACGCGCAACGCTGTCGCCGTCAATCTGTCCGTTGGACGTGGCAGCCAGCGCCAGAATGAAGGAGGCCGCGCCCGTCGCCATCGCAAAGGTGATGGCGCGGCTTTTGAGCGAAGCTCCTCCCATCGCGGTGCGTGACCTCCCAAAGCATGGACGCCCTGCGTCCGAATGAGGCGGGAAATTGCCACCGAAAGGTTAATATTTTCGCTCGCTGCGAGAGCGTCGCAATACGATGTAGAGCGCCCCTGCCCCGCCATGCCTTGGGTGCGCGGCGCGAACCGAAGCGATGTTTGCCGCGTGGCGCGATGCCGCCAGCCAATCCCCCACCGCCTCGCGTATGCGGCCCCGGGCATGCGGCCGCTCACTTTCCGGGCGCGGCGGTTTACCCGTGATCAGCAATAGGATTCGGTCGCCGCGCGCAATGGCACGGTCGAGCCCGGCATCGAGCACTGAATGCGCGGTATGGAGTGTATGGCCGTGGAGATCGATCGAACTGTCGGGCGCAACCGTGCCGGTGGCGAGTTTGCGATCCCAGCTCCCGTCAAGCGTGGTGCCGGGTTTGGGCTGCGGCTTCGCGAGGACCGCGGGGGCTGGCCGGGGGCGTGGTTGCGCCGATGGCTTGGCAGATGCCTTGGGCGTCGGCGCCACATTCGCAGACGATGCGGCTACGGGTACTGCGGCGGGTTTGGCGGGTTTTGGGGGATGTACCGGACGGACACTGGCCATCACGCGACGCCACAATGCCGCCTCGTCAGCGGTTAACCGGCGCTCCGCCATTGGGGCTCCCCAACGAATTTGCCGCCGATGAGAGGCGGGCGATCGTGCCGCGCGGCACAAGCACGAATGCCGTGCCGCGCGCCGACATGCCACCTGCGATAACGCTGGCTTCCTGCCCCGCCCCCCAGAAGGTGTCGATCCGATTGGCACCGCGGATGGCGCCGCCTGTATCCTGCGCAATCCACAGCCGTGACGCTTCGGGCCGGTCCATCGCCAGCAGGATGGGCGCACCGAGCGGCACGAATTTGGGATCAACCGCCGCGCTGACCCCGCCCGTCACGACATAGCCGAGCGCACCCTTGGCGGCCGTCTGTTGCTCGCGAAAGAACACGAAGCTCTTGTTTTCCCGCATGATCGCCCGGCCTTCTTCGGGGTGCGCGCGTAGCCAGGCGACGATGCCCTGCATCGATGTCTGCCCCGGCTGGAGCAGCCCGCGCTGGCGCATCAGCGCACCAATGCCGGTGTAATCGCGACCATTTTGACTGTCATAACCGATCCGCATGATACCGCCATCGGGCAAGCGGAGCCGCCCCGATCCCTGAATCTGCAGGAAGAAGATATCGACGGGGTCAGCCGCCCAGGCGATGATTGGCGCTGATCGATCGATCGCGCCGGTCTCGATCGCAGTACGATCATGATAGGGCACGAAATTGGTGCCATCGACACGGCCGCGAATCTTGCGACCCTTCAGACTATCCGAAAACAGCCCGAGATCGACATCGACCAGATCGGTTGGGCGCGCATAGATCGGCACCTCATATCCCGGGCGACGATCGCGCGATCCATCGATTTCGGGCTCGAAATAGCCGGTCGCGAAAGCCTTGCCGTCACCGACTTGAACCGCCTCGAAATATTGCAGGAAGAACGCCCGGGCTTCCAGATCCGATGTCGTTGCGGCGGCACTACAGGCAGGTTGCCAGTCGGCACCCTGTGTCAGGCCGGTCGTATCAGTACGCCGAACCAAGCTGGGGCATGATGTGCGAAACGCGCCAAGCGCACGCACAGCCTGATCCCCGCCGATCGGCAGTTCGGCGATGGGCGGGCCAGCGGTGACGCCAGCCGCGACGGCATTGGCGACATCTGGCGCTGCAACCGGTGTGACGGTTGCCGATGGTGTCGGGCTTGGACGAACGCCGGGACTTGGTTGCGGTGCGGGACCCTGCGCGGGTGGGACGATATGACCACCACAGGCCGAAACGAGCAACGCCAGCGCGGTGAGACCCAGCCCCTTGCCGCGCACGACCTTATGCCTCGTCGGTTTCGACGAGTTTCCAATTCGGATCGTTGCTCTTCAACGTGCGCGCAAAGGTCCAGATTTCGCGGGTTTCGACCGCATCGCTCATCGATCCCGAAACCAGATTGCCCTCGGCATCGCGCGTGATGGCGGCGATATCAGCCTCAAGCCGCACCATAATCCGCGCATCGCGACCCTCAAGCGAGGCATCGGTAATCACGGCACGCTCGATGCTCACGAGGCGGTTATCGAGCACATGACCGGCAGCGGTGCGCTCCTCGATCGCCTCGACAAAACTCTGGCGCACCTCATCATCGACCAGCCAGTTGAGCGTATCGGTATCGCCCTTCCAGAACGCCTCAAGGATCATGCGATAAGCAGATTTCGCGCCGTCGACGAACTGGCCGACATCGAATGACGAATCCGCAGCGATGATCGCCCGAACACCTGCTTCGGCACGCGGTTCGATATGGCGATTGATGATATCCGGTCGCTCCGCCGCCGCGTCGATCGCACGGGCCGCCACCGGGGCAAGTGCCACACGGTCTTCGGCCGGCTTGGGCAGCGGCTGTTCATGCCCCGTCCGCTTGCCGAGCACCATATAGAGGCGCAGGGCAAGAAAACCTGCAATCATCGCTAATATCACAACGTAAACCACTCTGCCTCCAGTGTTCGGCGAACCTCTAACATAGGCGTAACACCGCAGGGTTTCAAATAGCGGAAATAAGGGCTTTGGCCCATAGTGTTGAAACGCACCGGCAGTGAAGCCGCTGCATGGTGAAACCCCTAATGTTGAAACAGGGTCCAGCCCCTGCTAGGCGCGACCCGCATTGGCTAATCGGTGCGCTTACCGTGCCGCCCAAACCCCAGCGTAGAAAGACCGATCAATGGACGACCAGGATAATGGCGGCGAACCCCTTGCCAACGGCGCAGATACCACCCCGGTTGCCGGGCTGATCTCGCAATATGTAAAGGATCTGTCGTTCGAAAATCCGAATGCGCCTGCGATCTTTCAGAGCCAGTCGATGCCGCGCATCGATGTGCAGTTCAACATTGGCACCCAGCAGGTTGCCGACGATGTGTTCGAAGTGATCCTGAAGATGGACGTCCGGTCGGAAACCGATGACGGCGTCGCCTTTGTGGTCGACCTGAGCTTCGCCGGGCTGTTCGGCCTGCGCAACATCCCCGACGAGCATATCCAGCCGTTCCTGCTGGGCGAGGCACCGCGTCTGTTGTTCCCTTTCGCTCGCCGCGTGCTGGCCGATGCCGTGCGCGACGGCGGCTTCCAGCCGCTTCTGCTCGAGCCGATCGATTTCCATGCCCTGTATCTCTCGCAGGTGCAGGCACAGCCCGGCGCCAACCTGCCCGCCGAGGATGTCGGCAACGCCTGATCGACTGCCTGGGGGCCGCACAGTGATGACATCGGCACCCAGGCGGCCATGAACCTCGCACGCGCCCTGGGCTCGGTCGGCGGGCTGACGCTTGCCAGCCGCATCCTCGGGCTCGTGCGTGATTCGCTGTTCGCGCGGTTCGTGGGGGCAAGCTTTGCCTCGGATGCATTTCTGATCGCGTTCCGCCTGCCGAACATGTTCCGCGCGCTGTTCGCGGAAGGGGCGTTCAGCGCGGCCTTCATCCCGATGTTCAACAAAAAGGTGTCTGAAGAAGGTGGCAGCCTGGCCGCAGGGCTGAGTTTTGCGCAAGAAGTATTATCTGTACTGCTGCCGATCCTGATTGTGCTGACGATCATCATGGAAATCTTTGCCTGGCCGATAACCTGGGCACTGTCGGGCGGGTTTCGGAATGTCAGCGCCGATCAGTTCGATTTCGCGGTCACGCTATCGCGCATCACCCTGCCCTATCTGCTTTTGATTTCGCTCGTGTCGCTGCTCGGCGGCATCCTCAACTCGATGCAAAAATTCTGGGTCAACGCCGCGGCGCCCATCCTGCTCAACCTGACCTTGATCGCAGCGCTGCTGTGGTTCCACACCGCCGATCCGATCGAAACCGCGCGCAATCAAGCGATCGGGGTGACGGTAGCCGGCATGCTGCAGCTGTTATGGCTGTGGATTGCGTGCCTGCGAAGCGGCGTGAACCTGCGGCCTCGCCTGCCCCGGCTGACCCCCGAAGTGAAGCGGCTGCTGGCGCTGATCGGCCCGGCTGCCGCCGGCGCGGGCGCGGTGCAGATCAACCTCGTCGTCTCTACCGCGCTTGCCGCCAGCCTGCTAGCCGAGGGGTCGGTCTCCTACATCTATTATGCCGATCGGCTAAACCAGCTACCGCTGGGGCTGATCGGCATTGCTCTCGGCACCGTGCTGCTGCCTACCATCTCGCGCCAGCTGGGCGCAGGCGATGATGCCGCCGCGATGGACACGCAGAACCGGGGCATGGAGCTTGCGCTGTTCTTCACCCTGCCCGCCACAATGGCGTTGATCGTCTGCGGGGTGCCGATTGCGGCGGCGCTGTTCCAATATGGCAAGTTCACGTCCGGAGATACGCTCGCCACAGCACAGGCGCTGGCGGCGTTTTCGATCGGGCTGCCTGCCTATATCCTGATCAAGGTCCTGACACCCGGCTATTATGCCCGCGCCGACACGACCACGCCGGTGCGCTATGCGACAATTTCCATCGGCATCAACCTGATGCTCAACCTCGCGCTGATCGGTCCCTTGAAGCATATGGGGCCACCGCTGGCGACGGCGATTGCCAGCCTGGTGAACCTGGCGTTGCTGTACCGCATGCTCGCCAAGCGCGGGCATTTCGTGCCCGATCGACAATTACGCCGCCGGGTTTGGCGGTTGGCGGCAGCGGCGCTGATGATGGGTGCCGTCATGTATTTGCTGAACGATCGGTTCGCGCCCTACACGCTCGGCACAGGCATTACGCGCGTATTGACGATGATGGTGCTGGTCGGCACCGGCGGGGCGGTTTATGCGATCGCCTGTTTCGTTATGCGCGCCTATCGACCGTCAGACCTGCTGGCGGTCGTGCGGCGTCGCCCATCGGCTCCACCACCCCCTCCAACAACTGGGACCCCCTGATGCGCGTCGTTTCTGGCATTCAACCCACCGGCAATCTCCATTTGGGCAATTATCTGGGGGCGATCCGGCAATGGGTGGCGATGCAGAATGATGTCGCGGCAGGCGGCGGCGATTGCCTGTTCTTCCTCGCCGATCTTCACGCGCTTACCCAGCCGGTCGTACCGGCAGAGCTTGCCAACGCAACGATCGAAATGGCCGCCGCGCTGATCGCCTGCGGGATCGATCCCGCCAAATCCATTCTGTTCAATCAGGCGCGCGTGCCGGCCCATAGCGAGATGGCCTGGATCCTCAACGGCACCGCGCGGATGGGCTGGCTCAACCGCATGACGCAGTGGAAGGACAAGGCGGGCAAGGATGGTTCCAGCCAGAGCGTCGGCTATTTCGGCTATCCCGTGCTGCAGGCGGCCGACGTGCTGCTGTACAAGGCAACGCACGTCCCTGTCGGTGAAGACCAGAAACAGCATCTCGAACTGGCGCGCGACATCGCGACCAAGTTCAACCTCGATTTCGGGGTGGAGCTGTTTCCGCTGCCCGAACCGCTGATCAGCAAGGCCGCGCCGCGCATCATGAGCCTGCGTGATGGCTTGGCCAAGATGTCCAAATCGGATCCGTCGGATCTGTCGCGCATCAATCTGACCGATCCGGACGACCTGATCGCCCAGAAATTCCGGAAGGCAAAGACTGATGCCGAACCGCTGCCGGATAGCGTTACCGGACTCGCCGATCGGGCCGAGGCGCGCAATCTGGTGACGATCTTTGCGGCACTTGCAGACCGACCGGTCGATGCGGTGCTTGCGGAGTTCGCTGGGCAAGGCTTTGGTACCTTCAAGCCGGCTTTGGCGGATCTGGCGATCGCAGTGCTCGCCCCGATCCGCGACCGCCTGACTCGACTGCTCGACGACCGCGGGGCGGTAGGTGGCGTGCTTGTAGACGGTGCCGCACGCGCAACCGCCCTGGCCGCACCGACGCTCCTCGCAACGCAACGTGCGATTGGTTTGCAGGTTTGACGACAAAGCGGTAGACAGGGCCGGTCAAACGAGGCGTTCAACTGTCGTTCATCGCCATCGTGGCACGATCGCCAAGTGATTGTTTGTTTGTAAGTTTTTATGTCGCTCGAAGGGTGATACCATGAAGAAATCATTCCTTGCTGTTGCCGCGCTGCTGGTGCTGTCGAGCTGCGCGACGCCATTCAGCGCCAAAGTATCGCGTTTTCAGGCACTTTCGGGGCCGGCCGCCGGACAGACCTTTGTCGTGCAAGCCAGCAACCCGCAGCTTCAGGGCGGAATCGAGTTCAACCAATATGCCCAGCTCGTCACCGCTCGAATGGTGGCGCAGGGCTATCAGCCCGCGTCTAATCCAGCCCAGGCGCAGCTGATCGTCAAGATGGGCTATGATATCGATCGTGGCCGCGAGCGCGTTCGCTCAACCGGATTGGGTTATGGCGGCTTGGGTGGGTTCGGCGGCTTCGGCTATGGTGGCTTTGGCCGGTTCGGCGGCTTTGGTGGCCGGGGCTTCATCTATGGCTTCAACGATCCGTTCCTGTTCGGGGGCGGGTTTAACGACGTGTACAGCTACACCGTTTACACCAGCGAGCTCGGTCTGCAGATCGAACGCACCGACAATGGCCAGCGCGTGTTCGAGGGGACGGCGCGGGCACAATCGACCAATGACGATCTGCCAAAGATCATCCCCAATTTGGTCGAAGCGATGTTCACGGGCTTCCCCGGCAATTCGGGTGAGACGGTGAAGATCACGATCGCACCGGAGCCGAAGCGTAAAAGCTGAGCCCTTAGCGGCCGTCGCCACAACAAAAGGGCCTCCAGTGCGAACTGGAGGCCCTTTTTGTTGGGATCGTCAGCGTGAAACGGACCAGCGTCTCTGCTGTCAGCCCTCCAGCTCGCGCAACAGCACCCGCACCGCACTGTCGACGTCTGTATCGGTATCGCGCAATTGCTCGATCCGGCGCACCGCGTGGATCACGGTCGAATGATCCCGCCCGCCGAACTTTCGGCCGATTTCGGGCAAAGAGCGGGTCGTCAGCCGCTTGGCAAGATACATTGCGATCTGGCGCGGGCGGGCGACCACCCGGGCACGCCGGGCCGATACCAGCTCAATCGGCTTCAGCTCGAAATAGGTCGAAACCGCGCGCTGGATCTCATCGATCGTCACGCGCTTCTGCACGCCGCGCAACACATCGCCGAGGGTCGCATGGGTGAAATCCATATCGATCCTATCGCCCGTCAGCTGGGCATAAGCGATCAGCCGGTTAAGCGCGCCTTCCAGTTCGCGAACGCTCGACGTCAGCCGTACCGCCAGCAGCTCGAGTACGTCGGCGGGCACATCAACGTCGGGCGTATCAGCCAGCTTGCGGGCCAGGATCGCGCGCCGAAGCGAAAGTTCTGCCGGCTTGATGTCCGCCACAAAGCCCACCGAAAGGCGCGACAGAATGCGCGGCTCGACCCCGTCGAGCGCCTGCGGGCAGCGATCCGCGCTGACGACCAGCCGCTTTCCCGCGCTCACCACCTCATTGATCGTGTAGAAAAACTCTTCCTGCGTCGCGTCCTTGCCCGCAATAAACTGCAGATCGTCGATCATCAGCAAATCCACCGAGCGCAGCCGCGCCTTGAACGCAAAGGTGTCGCGTGCCCGCATCGCCTGGACGAATTCGAACATGAACCGTTCGGCTGACATGTAGATCACGTTCGCCGAGGGCTGGGCCGCCAGGAAAGCGGTGCCGATGGCGTGCATCAGATGGGTTTTGCCCATCCCCGTGCCGCTGTGCAGAAACAACGGGCTGAAGCGCGGCGGACCGGGCTCGGCGAGCGCCTGGGCGGCGTTGGCGGCGACCCGGTTGGACGCATCGACCACGAACCGGTCAAAGGTGAAGCGCGGATCGAGTGCCGGACGCGCCCCAGCCATCGCCGCAATCGCGCTCGGCTCGGCAACCGCCACTGGTTGCACATCGACGGCGGTCAGTACCGGCAACGCGGCCGACGCACTGACCGTTTCGATGATCACAGTGGTAATCTGCGGCATCAGCGCGCGAAACTCCTGCACGAGCCGCTCGGCATAGTTGTTGCGCACCCAGTTGGTCATGAATGCCGATGGCAACGTCAGCCGGATCGTGTCGGGCTCGTCGAATGCACCAAGGGCAAGCGGCTTCAACCACTGATCGAACAAGCGCGTGCCCGCCGATTCGCGCAAATGCCCGCGAATCCGCACCCATGCCTTCTCCACATCAGTCGTCTGAGTCGCCCTCAATGCACCGGCAATCGTCACACGCAGCTCTCCCATCGCCCGAATCACACGCCCGGACGGCTTGATTTCACGCTATAAATTTCCCCCGCAGCCGGAATCGCATCCGCCTGGCGTTGAAGTTATTCGTAATGCCGGGTGAAGAAATCACGGCGGCGAGGTCTGATTATGAGGACATGACCGAGTCGATCAAGAGCATCGATGTCAATAATCTGAAATAAATCCGTTGACTCGCCAACAGCCACGCAAACGCGTCAATAATTTTATAAGTTGTTGTTTATACTGTATAATAAAAACGTCACCAATCTGACATGATCGCGAATCGTGGTGAATCCTCGCTTTTGATATGAACGGTATGGTCGCTGCGGCTGCTCAGGTTGATCACGCAATCCTGGGCGGCATTTGGCGTTCGTACACGACAAAAAGCCCGCCGGAACACGTCCGGCGGGCGAATTGTAACGAAACCGTAACGGGTTAAGCGAGGGCCGAAACGCGCTTAGTGAGGCGTGCGAACTTGCGCGACGCCGTGTTCTTGTGGAGCACACCCTTCGCCACGCCGCGCGCCAGTTCCGGCTGCACAGCGGCGAGAGCCGTAGCGGCCGCATCCTTGTCGCCCGAATCAAGGGCCGACTCGACCTTCTTCACGAACGTCCGGATACGCCCGACGCGGTTGGTGTTGATCTCCGCACGGCGGTCGTTCCGCCGGATACGCTTTTTCGCCTGTGGCGTATTCGCCATGCCGTCCTCGAACCTTTTCAATGAAAAAGGGCGGGGGAAAATTTCCCGATCGCCCTTCGAAAGCGCGCCTCTTAACTGCGGCAGGCGTTCTGGTCAACTGCTCAACGCTGGCAAATGCCGCACCAAAAGGTCGAACGCCCGCCCTCCGGGCGTCTCAACACCGGCGCACCACAGCCGCATGCCTCTCCTTCCCGCCCATAGACTCGCCATTGTTTTGAGAAATAGCCAAGTTCGCCGTTGGGCCGGGCATAGTCACGCAACGTAGACCCGCCAGCAGTGATCGCCGCCGCGAGTACGGTGCGGATCGACTCCACCAGTGGCGCCAGCCGAGCGCGGGCGACCCGCCCTGCGGCGCGCGACGGGGCGATGCCGGCCATGTGCAGTGCCTCACACACATAGATATTGCCCAGCCCGGCCACGATCCGCTGATCGAGCAGCATTGCCTTGATCGGCGCCACCCGCCCTTCCAGCGCCGTGCGAAGATAAGTGGCGGTGAAGTCCGGGCCCAATGGCTCCGGCCCCATCGCCATGAACGGGGGATAGGCCGCGATGCCGTCAGTCGCGACCAGATCGACCGAGCCGAACCGCCGCGGATCATTGAGCGCCAGCGTCCGCCCTGCCGCTGTCGTCAGCACCAGATGATCGTGAGTCAGCGTTTCCGACGGGTCGACTCGCCAGCGGCCAGACATACCGAGGTGAAAGATCATCGTATCACCGCGATCGGTATCGATCAGGCCATATTTGGCGCGGCGGCGAAGGCCGGTAACCGTCGCGCCCGTCAGCCGCTGGCCGAGATCAGCGGGAAACGGTCGGCGTAGATCGGCGCGGCGCAGCAGCACACGGTCAATCCCTACCCCCTCGAGCACGGGGCGCAGACCAAGGACGGTGGTTTCAACTTCGGGAAGTTCGGGCATTTGCGGATTGCAGCTAGGTTGGGTTTGCCCCGTCCACAAGGCCAAGCTAGAGCGACCGCATGACCGACACCGTTTCCTTTGGCTATGAAGACATAGCGCCTGCTGAAAAAACCGCCCGCGTGGGTGACGTGTTCAAAAGCGTCGCGCCCTCATATGATTTGATGAACGATGCCATGTCGGCGGGCATGCACCGGCTCTGGAAAGACCGATTCGTCCGCCGCGTACAACCGCGCACCGGCGAGACAATTCTCGACATGGCTGGCGGCACCGGCGATATCGCGTTCCGCATGGCGCCATCGGGCGCGGCAATCACGGTGGCGGACATCAACCCCGCGATGCTCGAAGTCGGCATTGAGCGTGCCGCCAAGCGCGGGATCGACGGCCTGGTCTGGACCGAGGCCAATGCGGAGACCCTCGTTTTCCCGGACAAGTTTTTCGACGCCTACACGATCGCCTTCGGCATTCGGAACGTGACGGACATCCCAAAAGCGCTCCGCGAGGCGCACCGCGTGTTGAAGCGCGGCGGGCGGTTCTTCTGCCTCGAATTCTCGACCACGCTCTGGCCGGGCTTTGCGGAGGTGTATGACCTCTATTCGCACAAGCTGGTGCCACAGCTTGGCAAGATGCTGGCGAAGGATGAGGACAGCTATCGCTATCTGATCGAATCGATCCGTCGCTTCCCGGACATGCCGACCTTCGAACGGATGATCGCGGACGCAGGGTTCATCCAGACCAAGGTCGAACCGATGCTCGGCGGGCTTGTGGCGATTCACAGCGGCTGGAAGATTTGACTTTGGCTCATCGTGAACCGGGCGGCCGCGCGTGACAGCGCCTGCCGTTCATCTCTGGCGTCTGTTGAAATGGGGGCGCACGCTTGCCCGCCACGGTGCGCTTAGCGGAATCGAGCGTGATCCGAACACGCCGCCTGCTGTGCGTCGCCTTGCCCGTATTGCGCGCTTCGGCGTCCGCCTGCCAGCAACGCCGGGCTATGCTGATGCGCTGCAAGCGATTGGCCCCGCCGCGATCAAGCTCGGCCAGACGCTCGCGACTCGCCCAGATATTGTCGGTGACGCGGCAGCAAAGGACTTGCAACGGTTGCAGGATGCCCTGCCCCCTGTCTCGTTCGACGTCATCAGCGCCGCCATGACCGCCAGCTTTGCGCGGCCAATCAACGAGCTGTTTGCCTCGATCGATCCCGTCCCGGTTGGTGCCGCGTCGATCGCGCAGGTCCACCGCGGCGTCACCACCGATGGCCGCACGGTCGCGATCAAGGTGTTGCGTCCGGGCGTCCAAGAAGAGTTCAACCGCGCGATCGACACCTATCAATGGGCCGCCGCACAGGTCGAATCGATGGGCGGCGAATTCGCCCGGCTCCAGCCCCGGCTGGTGATCGAGACGTTCAAGCGCTGGACCGCGCGGGAGCTGGATCTGCGCCGCGAAGCTGCCTCTGCTTCCGAACTGGCCGAGGCGATGACCGCAGAGCCCGATTTCGTCGTGCCCGCAATCGACTGGCAACGCACCACCGGCGGGGTGCTGACGCTCGAATGGATCGACGGCATCAAGATGTCGAACCGACAGGCGATGCTCGCCGCCGGGCACGACCCCGCCCGGCTCGCACATATTCTGGTGCACGCATTCCTGCGTCAGGCGATTGCCGAAGGTTTCTTCCACGCCGATTTGCATCAGGGCAATTTGTTCGTGCTGCCCGGCAACCGGATCGCCGCGATCGATTTCGGCATCATGGGCCGGATCGACCGGCGCGCGCGGGTGTGGCTGGCGGAAATTCTGTACGGCCTGATCACTGGCAATTACCGGCGCGTGGCCGAAATCCATTTCGAAGCGGGCTATGTGCCGCCGCACCACAATGTCGCCGAATTCGCGACAGCGCTCCGTGCGGTCGGCGAACCGATGCGGGGCATGTCGGTGAAGGACATGTCGGTCGGCAACATGCTCGACGGGCTGTTCAACA
>CAZWAL010000025.1:0-21044 GCA_964631905.1 uncultured Stakelama sp. | reverse complement strand
CGCATCGAATAGACATCGATGCCCGGCCCGGCGCCTTGGGTATATTCGCCCTTCAGCAGATGCGGCACACCGCACGCGAATTCGATGACGTCGAGCCCGCGCTGCACATCGCCACGCGCATCCGCGACCACCTTGCCGTGCTCGGCCGAGAGCAGCCGGGCAAGCTCATCGATATTGGCTTCCACCAGCCGCTTGAATTCGAACATCACCCGCGCCCGGCGCTGCGGATTGGTGGCGGCCCAGCCCGGCTGGACAGTCTGGGCGGCGGCGATCGCGCGATCGAGATCGGCCTGCGTGCCCAGCGGAACCCGTGCCTGGACTTCGCCACTATTGGGATCGAACACATCGCCGAAACGGGTCGCAGCCGCACCGGCAGGCCCGGCGATATGATGATCGATGATGCGCATGAAACTCTCCTGGGGAATATTTTGACGCCCTTTGGCACATCGATACCGCGGTGTCAGCGCCGAGTGCAGCATTCGTGGCGACTAGTAGCATCACACGAGTCCTGCCACACAGCTGATGACGAGAACAGGACGCGCCAAATGATACAGATAGTCGTCGCTTATGTTTCAACCGCGATGGCCATGCTGGCCCTCGATTCGATCTGGCTGAAGCTGACAGCGGACCCGCTTTACCGCGCGAAGCTGAGCCATCTGATGGCGCCTGAGTTCAATCTGGCCCCTGCCGCAATTTTCTATCTGATCTATGTTGCCGGCATCACGGTGCTCGCGGTGATGCCGGCGCTTGCCGATGGCAAGCTTACAACGGCGTTGACGCGCGGTGCGGTTCTCGGGCTGGTTGCCTATGCTACCTACGACCTGACTAATCAGGCGACGCTGCGGGGTTGGTCGACGACGATTACCGTCATCGATCTGTGCTGGGGCACGTTCCTCACCGGCTTTGCCGCCAGCGTCGGGTGTTGGGCGACAACCCAAATCGCGCCGCGCTTAAGCTGACGTCTGTCAGGATCAGGCCATTGCGGAGTCAGGGTGCAAACGTGCGTCAGGCGGCCTGTCGCCCGAACAAAGCTGCGATCCGGTCCAATCGACACTCAGCGAGTGCGTGATTGAAATCCGTTGCCGCCAGCAAATCGGCCAGCGCGCGCTGACGCTGCCCGATCAGATCGATCGATTGCAGCGACAGACCATGGGCCGCCACCACTGCAGGATCGGCACATAATTCGCTGGCGATCGCTTCGATGTCGATCGCCAAGGCTGCCAGTTCGAAGGCGACCACCTGGAGTTGTTCACGATCAGGCTGCAATGCTGATGCTCCGGATCGGGCAGGCTTGTATGGCCAGTTGGCCCGGTGCGGCCATTGCCGTGATGCCGCGCGCGATGGCCGCTTGGACCATGCTGGGAACAAGCGCGGTCGCCGGGTCCTGGACCAGGCAGGTACCGCCCGCCGCCTTGATGGCGGCAATACCGGCGGCACCATCGCTGCCATCGCCGGACAGCACAACGCCGATCGATTTGGCAGCGCCTGTTTTGGCGACCGAGCCGAAGAGCAGATCTGCCGATGGGCGAACCCCGTTTACCGGATCGCGATCGACGAGGCGAAGGCGCCCGCTGGGCCAGCGATCGACGACGACATGAAACCGCGGGTCAATCGCAACATATATCACGCCCTGTTCGAGCACATCGCCTTCGGCCGCCAGTTTCACCTTCGCCGCTGCGCTGCGGGAGAGGCGCGACGCAAAGGGAACCCCCAGCCCTTCGTCGATGGCAAGCGACACGATCGTGGGCGGGCAATTGGCAGGGAACGCGACGAGCATATCCGAAGCGGCTTCGATGGCGCCCATGCCGCCCGCAACGACGATAATTTCGCCCTGCCAATCATAGTCGCCGACCGTGCTGGTGGGGGCGCTGGAGGCAGTCGATTTGCGGGCTGCAAGATTGGTTTTGGCGGCGGTCAGCACCGTCTTGCAGAGCTTGCTGGAGATCTTTTCGAACTCGTCAGGCGTTGCGCGTTGTGGCTTGGGGAAACAATCCACCGCCCCCAGCTCAATGGCGCGCAGCGAAACATCAGCGCCCTTCTGCGTCAGCGTCGACAGCATCACGACCGGAATCGGACGCGTTTCCATCAACTCTGCGAGAAAATCGATCCCGTTCATGCCGGGCATTTCGACATCGAGCGTCAGCACATCGGGATGGAGTTCGGCGATCATCGCGCGAGCTTCATCGGCGCCGTTGGCCGCGCCCACCACGACAATGTCCTTGCTGCGTTCAAGCGCGTTGGTGAACAGCGCACGCATAGTGATGGAATCGTCGACGACGAGTACTTTAGTCACGGCCATTGGAGGTATCTTTCGGAAGCTGGGGAGAGTGGCTAAGCGGCCTCGGCGAAGTCATTCGCCTGGGTAAGCGACGGCAGATCGAGCACCATCACCATGCGATCATCGATCGAGACCAGCCCTTCGAGGAACGGTACGACGGCATCGCCGGTGGCGGGCGGCGGCTGCAACGAAGCGATGGGGAAGGTGACGATGTCGCTGACCGAATCGACAATCAGCCCGCGAAATTGGCCGGCGATCTGAGTCACGATGATGACGTGGCGGGCTGTGGGCTCAGTCGCGCGCCAGCCGAGGCGCGCGGCAAGATCGACCACGGGCAACACTGTACCGCGCAGGTTCACCACGCCCGCAACATAGTGCGGCACCTGCGGCAGCCGGGTGGTGGGCGTCCAGGCGCGGATTTCGCGAATGGCCATGATATCGATCCCGAACACCTGGGATTCGACTTCGAAAGTGATGAGCTGACGGGTCATGATCTCTTCCTGTACGTGACTTAATGGGTGACGCGGCGCACGGCAGCGGCGAGCTTTTCGGCATCGAATGGTTTGATGATCCAGCCGGTTGCCCCGGCATTGCGGGCACGCGCCTTTTTCTCATCCGAGGATTCGGTCGAGAGGACGAGGATGGGCCGATGGACGTGTGCGCCGCCGGCGCGAACCCGTTCGATCAGACCAAAACCGTCGAGGCGCGGCATGTTGATATCGGTGATGATGACATCGCAATCGTTGGTCGCGAGCCATTCGAGCGCCGAGATGCCGTCATCGGCCTGCTCAACCTCAAAGCCCTGACCAACCAGCGCGTGCCTGAGCAGGCTGCGCATGGTGGCGCTGTCGTCGACGGTCAAAACACGTGTCTTGGGATTTGGCGTCATCACCATATCATCCACCTCATCAAAAAAGTTCAACATCACCGCGCGTGGCGGCGGGACGATCAAGGGGCCGGGCGGCGACGGCGTCGTCGACCAGGCGGAAGCGGGCCAGGCCACCGGCAGGGCGAAAATCAACCCGGCGTGCCTTGGTGCCGCCGAGTGACGAGCGCACCAGCGTGATCCGTTCCTGTTCAAGAAAGCCGATCGCGAAGGCCGCGTTCGCCGATCCGATCCGCGTCATGCCGCTGTGCATGTTGGCACCACCATAAAGATGCGCGCGCATCGCCGGGCGACTGGCGCCATAAGCCAGCATTTCGTTGATCAGCACTTCCATCAGATACGCGCCATAATGTTCGTCGATGCCGCGTCCCCCCTTTGGTTCGGCGAGCAGGAAGTGGTTCATGCCACCGACATTGCTGGTCGGATCGAACAGGCAACAAGCGATGCAGCTGCCAAGCACCGTCGTCAGTTCGACACGCTGATCGCCGCTGACGCGGGCCTGGCCCTGCATCACGGTCAGCCGAACCGGGCGCGGCGGCGCGGGGCGTTGGATGTCGATAGGTTGGTGAAGCATCAGGCGGCCCTCGCCAGCGCATGATCGGCAATGCGGTGGATCGAGGCGACGAGGCTGGCCGCGCCCAGGGAAATTGCCGCTTTGGGCATACCGAATACGGTACAGGTCGCCTCATCCTGAGCGATGGTGGTGGCGCCGGCCCGAACCATGGCAAGTAGGCCCTGCGCCCCATCCGATCCCATCCCCGTCAGCAGGATGCCAACGGCCCTGGGCCCGATGGTTTCAGCAACCGATCGAAACAAGATGTCGACGCTCGGGCGATGGCCCGATACCTTGTCGTCGGCGCGCATTTTGGCACAGGGACCGGTGGAGCTGCCGCGGACCTGCAGATGGCGGTCATTCCCCGGCGCGAGATAGACATGGCCCGCCTTCAGCGGCAGATCCGGCTCGGCGATCGTTACTCTGGGGGCGCATTGCTGATCGAGCCGACGCGCAACGGCTTCGGCAAAGTGTCCATTGATGTGCTGGACGATCACCGTCGGCGGGCAGTCGGCAGGAAAATTCTGAAGCAGCAACTGCAATGCTTCGACGCCGCCGGTGGACGCCCCAACCGCGATCAATGCAGGCCGGTAATGGCCTGGCTGCGAATACAGGGCACGGCGTTGCGGTGAGGCGAGATCGCGCGGCGGCCGATCGCGCAATTTCGCCTTGGCGGCATTCCTGATCAGCGCAGCGAGCCGTCCCCCGTCAGTGGTCAGCAACGAACCGATCTTGCCATCGGGTTTCGCATAGCAATCGACCGCGCCGATTTCGAGCGCGCGAACGGTCGCGTCCGCGCCGTCGCGCGTCAGCCCCGACACGACGATCACCGGGGTCGGCTTCAGTCGCATCACCTTGTCGAGAAAATCGAGGCCGTTCATCCCCGGCATTTCGATATCCAGCGTCACGACATCAGGATTCTGCTCGCGGATTATCGTGCGGGCCTCTGCGGCATCGGCGGCGGCACCGATGACCGTGATATCGGCTTCACGGCGCAGCAATTCGCCCAGCAATGCGCGCATTGTGGGTGAATCGTCGACGATAAGAACGCGGATCGTCATGCCGCATCCTTCCGGTAGATGGTCGGGCCAACCTGGGTCAGCATCTGTGTCGCCGGCCCGGACACGCGTTCGCTGTGACCGATGTAGAGATAGCCCCCAGGCGCGAGCTGCCGGGCGAAGCGATGCACCAGCCGTTCCTTGGTCGGCTGATCGAAATAGATCATGACGTTGCGACAAAAGATCACGTCGAACCGCCGCGCCATTGGCCAGTCGCCAAGCAGGTTCAGCGATTTGAACCGCACAAGCGCCCTCGCGGGATCGACGATGGTCGCCTGCCCGTCCTGTTCGCGCAGCCATGCCCGTCGCAGATCGACTGGCACATCGGCAAGCGTATCGATGCGGTATTGCGCTGCTGCGGCCGTCGCGAGCGCATGATCTGCAATGTCGGTTGCGAGCAACAGGAAATCGATCGCGCCGAGCCGCACGGCGGCGCTGCGATCAGCGCCCAGCATCGTCATCATGATCGACCATGTTTCTTCGCCGCTGGAACACCCTGCCGACCAGATCCGGACCGGCACACCCGCCCTCGCTTGCTTCACCAAGGCGGGGCGGACATGCTTGCGGAGATGATCGAAATGATGCCCTTCGCGAAAGAAAAACGTATGGTTGGTGGTCAGCGCGCAGATCGCCCGCCGTCGTTCGGCATCGTCGGATTCGATCCGTTTCACATAGGCCGCAAAGGTGCCGCACCCGGTGCTGCGGACCAGCGGTGCCAGCCGCGAATAGACCAGCATCGCCTTACCGGGCACCAGCACGATGCCAGCTGCCCCGTGGACGATCTTGCGCACCGCTTCGAAATCGGCAGGCGCATAAATGCCCTTGCCGATCCCCGGCAGGTTCGCAAAAGCCTCGGCCAGCGCGGTCATGCGGCTTCTCTGAGCGGCGGAGCGTCGCTCACGACGCCCGCCACCAGACCGTCGACATCCACGATCAATGCGACACGGCCATTGCCCAGAATGGTCGCGCCGGCCACGCCCTCGACCGGGCGATAATGGGTATCAAGACTTTTGATGACGAACTGGCGCTGGTCGCAGATGGTATCGACGAGCAACGCAGCTTGACCCGCCACTTCGGTGTCGACGATGATCAGCACCGCCTGGGTCGGATCAGCAATCGCCCCGCGCGCGCCGACGGGTCCTTCGAGCGGCAGGATCGGGATGAACCGACCGCGCACATTGAGCATGGCGCGTCCAACGCCGAGGTGCTGAACGTCGCTCGCTTCGGGCCGAAGGCTTTCGACGACATGCGCAAGCGGCACAACCAGCGTCTGATCGCCGACGGTCACGATCATCCCGTCCGAAATGGCGAGCGTCAGCGGCAACGCAAGCGTGAAGACCGATCCCTTGCCCGGATGCGATTCAATCGAGATGCGACCGCCGAGTTCCTTCACATTCTGGCGAACGACATCCATACCGACGCCGCGACCCGAAATGTTCGACAATGTCTGCGCGGTCGAAAAACCGGGTGCGAAGATTAGGTTGTCGATCTCCTCGTCGCTCAACACCGCATCGGCCGCAATCAGCCCGTTCTCCACTGCCTTGGCGTGAACACGCGGTCGATCGATCCCGCGGCCATCATCGGCAATGCGGATGACGATCCGGCCGGAGCGATGCTCGGCGGATAGCTGCAGAACGCCTTCGGGCGACTTGCCCGCCGCGAGCCGGTCGGCAGCAGGCTCAATCCCATGGTCGACCGCATTGCGGATCAGATGGGTCAGCGGTTCACTCAACCGCTCGATCACCGTCTTGTCGAGCTCGGTCGCTTCGCCCGCCAGCTCGAGCCGCACCTTCTTGCCGGTCGATGCCTCAAGGTCGCGCAGGATGCGAGGCACGCGGCTGAACACCGAACCGATCGGCTGCGCGCGGACCGACATCGCACTTTCCTGAATGTCGCGGGTTAACCCGTCGAGCATCGCCAGTTCCTCGATCCCGCCCAGATTGTGGCTGGTCAGGCGCTGCGACATCATAGCCTGCGCGATCACCAATTCGCCAACCGCGTCGATCAGGCGATCAAGCTTTGCGAGATCGATACGGATCGATTGTCCGGCAGCGGGCGCGCTGGCAGCTGTTTCAACAATCGGTTGGGGTGGCGCGGCGGCGACGGAAACGGGCGCGGCGACAGCATTTGTCGATATTTCGATGGGGTTGTGGGCGACTTCCTCGTCACCCACCCGCGCAATCGTCAGGCTGCAACCGTCACCGACGAAATCGAAGATATCCTCAATCGCGGCACGATCGACGGTGCCTGGCAACGTCACGGTCCAGCGAAGATACCCTTCGGCGGAATCAAGCGAGTCGAGATCGGGCACCTCGCGATCGTCAATCGTCACGCGGGCGTCGCCCAGCGCACAGAGCTCACGCAGTAGCAGCAAGGGCTCGCCACCATTTGCCAAAGCACCCGCGCGCGGATGGAGCGTCACGATCCATTCTGCATGGGCGGTGATATCCGCGGCGATATCGCCAAGCATGGCATCAAGATCGAAGGCGAAATCGTCCGCGTCCTGCACCGGCTCCATCGCCATAGTCGCTGGCGTTCCTTCCGCAACGATACCCAACTGAGCCGCCGCAAGCTGGGCGAGCAGGGTCGCGTCATCGGGTGTGGCCATGCCGTCCCGAATCGCACTGACATGATCACCCAGCATATCGAGCGCGCGCAACATCAGCCCAACCAGCGGCTCGCTGACCTGCACGGTGCCGTCGCGCACATCGGACAGCAACGTTTCGAAACCGTGCGTATAGGCCTGCAGCGCGCCAAAACCGAACGCCCCCGCGCCCCCCTTGATCGAATGGACGGCGCGAAAGATCCCGTTGATCGTCTCGTCATCGGCATGGCCCTGGCGACACCGATCGAGCGCCGCTTCAGCGGCGGCGAGCGCTTCATCGCATTCGATGAAGAAAATCGCCTGGATTTCTTCGTTGGTCATCGGCCCGTTCCATGATCGAGCAGGTGCTCGGCACCGGCCATTGCGAGCGTCGCGCGCATCGCATCCGATGCTGACACCGTCAGCAACGATCGATGCTTTACCGACGTCTTGCGCGCGCTGAGCAGCAGCTGAAGCATGGCCTGCCCGAACTGAACCACCGCGCGTCCATCGACCACGACATCGCCGGTGGCCACCGCTACCCGCAAATCGGGCAGCAGATTATCGGCAGCCTGCCGATCGCACTTGGCAGGCAGGATCAGGGTTGCGTGGGCCATGGTGCCGGATCCCGCTTAGAATTCGGACCAGTCTTCGTCGCCATCGCTCGATTTCAGAGCCAGATTGCCTGACACTATCGGGGCGCGCGCCTTCCTTTTGTTCACCAGTCGCGTTGGGGCAGCGATACGGCGCACCGGTGCTTCTCCCCCCAGCTTGAAGCGGGCGACGACATCGGCGAGCGCTTCGGCCTCGCTTGCCAGACTGCGCGCGGCGGCGGTCGATTCTTCGACCATCGCGGCGTTCTGCTGGGTCATCTTGTCCATTTCGCCCACCGCACCGTTCACCTGTTGCAGGTTAGTTGCCTGGGTTTCGGCAGAATCGGCGATCGTCGTGATCATCGCGCTGATCGAGCCGACGCGTGCAACAATCCGATCGAGCAGCGTGCCCGTTTCCCCGACCAGCGCCACGCCCGCGCCGACCTGTTCGGCCGATGTCGTGATGAGACCCTTGATATCCTTTGCCGCGTCTGCCGACCGCTGCGCGAGCGCGCGGACCTCGTTCGCTACGACCGCAAAACCCTTGCCAGCATCCCCTGCACGCGCCGCTTCCACCCCGGCGTTCAGCGCCAGCAAATTGGTCTGGAAGGCGATGCCATCGATGACGTTGATGATCTGCGTGATCTCGTTCGCCGATTTCTCGATCGCGCCCATCGCCACCACCGCGCGCTTGACGACCGCCCCGCCCTCGCTTGCCTCGCGGTGTGCTTCATCGATCGACCGGTTGACATCAGCGGCACCGCGCGCGGTATCGCGCACCATTGATGTCACCTGGTTCATCGCCGCAGCGGTTTCCTCAAGGCTTGCTGCCTGCTGCTCGGTACGTAGCGCCAGATCATCGGACGCCGCCCGGATTTCCGACGCGCCGCTATGCACGCTCGACGCGGTATCGGACACGCTCGACATGATCTCACCAAGCCCGTTGATCGACTGATTGAAGCCGGTCCGCAGGCTTTCATATTCCGGCGAAAGTGGTGTTTCGATCCGATAGGTCATATCCCCGGCGGCAAGCGCATCCATTGCCTGGGCCAGTTCTTCGACAACGACGCGCTGCTTTGCTTCATTCTCGGCCTGCGCGCGCGATGCGCCGCGAAACACTTCGAACGCGGCGGCCATCGTGCCGATTTCGTCGCGGCGACCCGCGCCCGGTACGGCGACATCAAAATCACCCGCTGCCATGCGCTGCATTGCTTCCGCCGTCGCGGCAAGCGGGGTGAGTGCCCGACTGATCAGATACCAGAGCCCCGCAACCAGCAGACCGGCCACGATCAACCCGATCCCGGCAAGCCAGGCGATTGTTGCGGCAAGCGCGGCATTGCTTGATTCGACGAGCTTCGACTGAAGTGCGATCGAATCGGCGACTAGCGCATCAATCTTGCGGCGATGATCGGCATAGGCATCGGTCAACCGCGCGTAGCTTGCGCGGGTTGCCGCATCATCCTGCCGCTCAATGGCCGGCACCAGCCCGTTATCGAATTCATCCCAGAATTTCTTGGCGGCCGCGCCCGATTGGTTGAGCAGCGCATCCTTCAGCGCCGGGTTCAAATCGGTGTTCTGCCAATAGCTGTATCGATCGTTGAACTGCTTATGCAGTTCGGCCATCCGTCCCTTGCGGGCGGCCAGCGACGAAGGATCGTTCACCAGCAGCGTCGCCTCGAGGTAAGGTTCAATCACATATTCGGGCGGCGGCAGGATATCGGCAACCAGGTCACTGACCTGCTGGTTCTTCAACTGAATCGGGCCGCCAAAACGGATCTGGTTGATTTCCATCGATGCGACCACGCCCGCCAGCGCCATCGCCCCCAGAATCAGCCCGCCGCCAATTTTTCCATTCCGCTTGATGCTCATTGTTACCCGTCCCGCTTGAAACCAGTTCATTCGGGCTAGGTAGAAATGCGGGTTTAACGAAAACTTCCACGTTTCGGCCAGGTGAAGGCGGGAACGGTTCCTTCCCGCCGCATCACGCCCATCGCCGCGGTGACAGAGCGCGCGGACGCGAATCGAAAGCCGATATTTTTCGATCCGATTTCAAGCGCATCAATTTCAGCTGCGGCATCTGCCCGACGCCCGTTTTCCCGACGGCAGGGCAGAAAACCAAAATACCCATTTTGAGTATGGAAATCGCGGATCGATATTCAGGAATGGCGGCTTTGCATCATTTCTTGCCGACACGGCCGATGGGCCGAGCGCGTCGAGGCGCGAACCAGCTGGCGATACAGGGTGTGATAACGTTCCGCCATTCGCGCGACCGAGAAGCGATTCGCGACGTCGTCACGGCATGCAGCACGATCGATCGATCCCAATCGCACAACCGCGGCGATGGCTTCTGCGGGTTGATCGACGACGAAACCGGTGACCTGATCGAGGATCAGACCCGGCATCGATCCCCGGCGAAAAGCGATCACCGGCGTCCCGCACGCCAGTGCTTCGACAACTGAAAGGCCAAAGGGTTCTTCAAAATCGATGAGATGGAGAAGTGCCTTCGCCGATCCGAGCGCCTTTACCCGCTCATCCCCACCCAGAGGACCTGAATAGCGGACGGTGACGCCATCGATATGCGGGCGCACTTCGCGATCGAAATAGGCCTGTTCCTGCACAATTCCGGCGATGTGGAGTGGCAAGCCCGCGGCCTTCGCGACCTGTATGGCAATGGCCGTGCCCTTGTCGGGGTGAATGCGCCCGAAGAACAACAGTTCCTCGGCCGGATGAGGCGAGAACGGTAACGCTGTCACGTCAATCCCATGCGGGATGGTGGCCGCATAGCGTAGCTGCGGGTTACGATCGGTATCGCTGATCGCAACATAATGCACATCGTGCTGATATTCGCGCAGCATCGGCAAAATCCGATCAGACGGATTGCCATGTAGTGTGGTGACGATGGGGGTCGATACGAGCCGGCTGAACGCGAGCGGCACGAAATCGGCCTGGTTGTGAATGATGTCAAACTCGCCCGCGCGCTCCATCACCGCCGCGACATGGCGCATTTCCCACACTTTCGCGTCGATTGACGGGTCGTCATTATAGGGGCGTGGCACTACCCCGGAGAGGGTCGCGCTGGTCTGGCTGTCCTGCGTCGCGAACAGCGTGACATCGATTCCACGCGCTACCAGCGCCTCGGTCAGCTGACTTGTGATCAATTCCCACGGACCATAATGGCGCGGCGGCGTACGCCAAGCGATCGGTGCAAGCATCGCCACGCGAAGCGGGCGTTCGCCGCCGCCGGGTTTAACCGCGTACATAGGATTGCACCCGCCACCGGCCGGTTCGAAGGCCATGGCGTGCCTTCCAACGGACCCCGCTTGCCGCCAGAAACCGTTCGTGAATGCCATCGGCGTGCTGGACGAAATCGGGATAATCGACGCGGTGATGCGCCAGCACGAGAGTGCGGCCCGGCAGGACATGGCGGGCAACATCGCGCGCCACCCGGGCCATGGCGGCAGGGGTAAGATAGTAGAGCAGCTCGGCCACGACGGCGACGTCGTAGCGCCGCCCTGGAAATCGCCCGGGCAGGATGACTTGCCGCACGCGAACACGGCGATCTTTGCCGACCGCATGGCACACGAGCGCAGTGCCCGTTATCGTCCCTTCGGTGGCATCGAGACGCAGCGCCGGACGCGCCAGCGCCACGCTGTTCGAGCCATTGCCCGCCGCAAGTTCGAGCACACGCCCGATCGGCCCGGCGCCAACCCCGCGCAGGATCGCGCGGCGTTTGCGGGCTTCGTCGCGATTGGTGAAGGTTTGCCACGGATCGCCATTATCGGCGAACTTGCGGTCGAAACCGTGCAGATCGATGGGCTTCATTGCCATACCGCGCGAAACTGCTCGACGGGCCGGGCAAACCCTGCAAGCTCGCGACGCGAAATCGCAAAGCCGCCGGGATCATCCGTAATGGCGCCCATCTGGGTGCGATAGCGGCGGATCGCCCCCCGCTTTGGCGCGGTACTGTCCAGCCGCAGACCATGGCTCGCCTGCCGCGAGGGTGTTTGGCGGTGCGGCCAGACAAGATATTCCAGGCGTCGGGCAGCCGTCCGGGCGAGCGCGACCGCGATCGCGCGGTGATCAGGATGGTCATCATCCCGTGCCGGCAGGACGATCAAATCGGGGCGGCACCGCGCGACGGCCCGGTGTAGCCTTCTGCCCACCCTTGCGGGCATGGCCGACAGCCCCCCGTCTGCCAAACCCAGAAACGCCACATCGCCCGCCGCCACGCCGATCCGTCGCATCGCCATCAGGCTTTCCCGACGCCGTGCCGCGATCAGGCGGGTGCGCGGCCAGCGATTGCTTGCCGGGTGCGATCCCGCCCCGTCGGTCACGATGACCACGCGAACCCGGGCCGAGCGCAATCGCAGCGCACGGATCATCCCAAAAGCACCAATCGTCTCGTCATCAGGATGCGGGGCGATAATCAGTGCATGGCGCACATGGGCGAGCGACAGGGTTTTCACAGGCCAGGCACCAGCACACCCGCCGCCGCCGCTTCACCGACCCGCCCGCGCTGCGCATCGGGCATCGGCTGGCGCAGATAGACCATCAGATCGGTTAGCGTCGCCGCCAGCGGATGCGTGACGAACATCCCGCTCAGGCCGACCGCCTGTTGCGCGATGACCAGCGCGCGTTCCGCACATGCCGTCACCGCGACCCGCGCTGCCGCGACATGCGCTGTATAAGCCGGACCAGACCAGGCAAGGGCTGCCCTGCGAACCGCCGCAGCCGCAGTTTCGGCCTCCAGGTACAGATCGGCGAGGCGGCCCGATTGATGGGGATCGGCGGCACGTCCTGTCGAGACAAGATGATCGCGAACATGATCGAACAACGCGGCAACACCGCCTGCGTGGCACGCCACGAACCGCAGTGCACCGCCGCTGAAATAAGGTTCGCACGCATAGTCGCCCGGCTTGCCGATCAGGCAGAAGCTTGCCGGGTCAGCGCCGTTCCAGCGCACCACATGCGTTTGCGACCGCTGCATGCCAACCACGTGCCACCAGTCACGGTCGATACAGGGCTCCGATGCCGCCAGATCGATCAGCACCAGCCGGTTGCCCATGTCGGTTTCAGCGCCCGCCACCGCATGCGTCAGGATACCGGCACCCGAGGCATAGCTTTTGCCGCCCCATAATCGGCCATCGGCAATCCGCAGCGGTTCATCGGGCAGCGCTGCGTTCCACACACCAAAAACGGCGCCCATCGCTGCCCGATGATCGGCATCGCGGACGATATCGAGATCGGCATAGCGCGCAATAATCTGAAGTGCGTCGACATGCCCTTCGAACAGGCGTGCCAGCGGCAAATCATGACGAGCAATCCGGTACAGCATCTGCAGCAGAAGCAGCAGCTCTTCAGGCGTTTCGGGATCACCGCGGACCGGGACCATGGCGTGCAGCGCATGCAGTGTCGGACGCAGGTCCTCATCGACTGTGCGCTCCCGCATCAACAGTGCATCAAGTCGTGCCACGGGTTTCATGCTGCTTGTTTCCGCCAATCGGTCTGGAGGCGCCTGATTGCTGCTTCGGCAATGTCCAATGGTACAACGCGTTCGCCACCGGGGATGCCGGGGACCAACTGCATTGCAAAGGCTTCAGCATTTTTGGCCTGGGCGGCGGCGCGCTCGACGTGACGGAGGGAGCACCCAAGATCGGCTGCAAGTGCCGGCAGGCTGCCGGGTTGGGACCAGGCGGCGCGTGCTGCCGCCTGACGCCGGTATCGCCACACCATATCGGCGGGGTGCGCCATCGTGATCTGGTTTGCCCCGGCATCGATCCGGCGCAAATGATCCGCCAACCCACCGACGGCACGCCCCACTCGCCGCGCTGATGTGTCGACGCGGACCGCCGCGTCTCGCCGCACGCGCAACCCCATCTGATGCGCCCGATCGACGATCCGCGCATCTTCCGCCGATGGCAGCGGCTCGAACCCGCCCAGATCGCGATACGCGGCGGTTCGAAACGCAAGGCTGGCACCGCTCGTGTAATGATGGACGTGCGGCGCCTCCCACGGCACAGGATCGATCATGCGGCGCAGCGCAAACAGCCCATCATAATAGACTTCGATCCGGTCCTGCAGCGGGCTCGCATCGCCACCCCGGCGCACAATTTGGCCTGCCACGACATCCGCCTTCGTCAGCCCGTCGGCATTGGTGCTGAGCCAGTCGGGCGCTGGCACCGAGTCCGCATCGGTCGAGACGATCATCCCCCCATCATCGGGCATCGCTTCCAGCGCGATCGCCATCGCGGCGCGGCGGGCACGGCCCGCATTGGGCGCACCGCGTTCGGCATGCACGGTGAGGATTGCAAAGGGCAGGCTCGCCACGCGGGCCGCGACAACAGCCGCGCTTTGATCGGTGCACCCATCGAACAGGATGCACAGCGTGAATGCCTGACGGTCCTGCACCGCGAGCGCATCGAGGAAGCGTGGCAGCAACGCCACCTCATCACGCACGGGGACGCAGACCATCACTGGATCGGGCTGCCACGCCATCGTCACCCGCCGATCGTCACGGCTGGGCATCGCCATCGACCGCCATTTCACGCGGCCAGAACCGCAACGCGCGGCACGTCGTCACGAACCCCTTGGCATCGCCGGGCTTGGCAAGCTGGACAAAGCCATCATCCATTTCGGGAATGCGCGCGGCATCGAACAAGATCGCCGCGTCGCCGGTGAAGCCGATGAACTTGCAATGCGCGAACGCATCGGCGCAGAAATCCTTCGCCGCCGCATCCGCTGCCAACATCCCGGCGCCATCGGCCGACGGCATTATGGCAACCGCATCGTAGAGAACCGACGGGCCACCATCGATTTTTTGCTTGGCCGCGACCTTGGTACCATCGTCCAGGGTGACCCCGCCGATTTTGGGCGCAATCACTTCCCAAACCGCACCCTCAGCATCGAGTGCCGCGGTAAGCGCATTGAACAGATCGGCGCTTGACCCGTCCGTCAGGACCATTCCCATTTTGCGGCCCTTGAAGTCAGTGGGGCCATTGGCGAGAATGCTGAGCTTCTCCGAAGTCGGCAGATCAATCGCCGGCGTTGCGGTTTCCGCCGCATCCGGCAGGTCCATGCCCAGACCGTCAGCAACCGTCGCGGCGAGGTCCGCATCAATATTCAACAAATGCGACACAGCACGCGCCCGGATATCGACGCGGACGACCTTCGACAGTTCGAAGGTCAACGCATCGGCAATGTGCTTCTGCTCGATGGGCTGCTGGCTGAGCAAAAATTGCCGCGCCTGGCTGTAATGATCACCGAAAGTATCGGATCGAACCCGCTGCTTTGGCCCTTCGATCGGCGCGGGATAGCTGGTCGTGCCCTTGGCTGGATTCTCGCGCGGCCCGCCTTCGGCGCCCCAGCTATTCGGCTCGTAATTGGCGCGCCCCTTGGGATTGGTCATCGCCATATGCCCATCCTGCTGGAAGTGCATCACCGGACAGCGCGGCGCGTTCACGGGAATGTGCGTAAAGTTGGGGCCACCGAGCCGCTTCAGTTGGGTGTCCAGATACGAAAAATTGCGGCCATGCAGCAGCGGATCATCGCTAAAATCGATGCCGGGCGGCACATTGGCAGTACAAAACGCCACTTGCTCCGTGCTCGCAAAGAAATTGTCCACATTGCGATTGAGCGTCAGGTTACCAATGATGCGAACGGGAATGAGCTCTTCCGGGATCAGCTTGGTTGCATCGAGATGATCGAACGGAAGCGCGTCTGCTTCCTCCCCGGAGAATAGCTGCACGCCCAAATCCCATACCGGAAAATCGCCGGAATCGATTGCGTCCCACAGATCGCGGCGGTGGAAATCAGGATCAGCGCCATTGATCTTGACCGCTTCGTTCCACAGCACCGATTGTAGGCCCTGACGGGGTTTCCAGTGGAATTTGACGAAGGTCGATTTGCCTTCGGCATCGAGCAACCGGAAACTGTGCACCCCGAACCCTTCCATCGTACGGAAGGACCGCGGGATCGTGCGATCGGACATCTGCCACATCACCATATGCCACGCTTCGGGCATCAGCGAAGCGAAATCCCAGAAGTTGTCATGCGCGCTTTGCGCCTGCGGGAAAGCGCGGTCAGGCTCTTCTTTCACTGCATGGACCAGATCGGGGAACTTGATCGCATCCTGGACGAAGAAAACGGGGATGTTGTTGCCGACCAGATCCCAATTGCCTTCGCGCGTATAGAATTTCACCGCGAAACCGCGCACATCGCGCGCCAGATCGGGTGATCCCTTGCTGCCGGCGACGGTCGAGAAACGCACGAAGGTTTCAGTTTGCTGGCCGACCGTACCGAAAATATCGGCGCGACATATATCGGCCAGACTGTCGGTCAGTTCGAACACACCGTGCGCGCCATAGCCGCGGGCGTGAACCACGCGCTCCGGGATCCGCTCATGATCGAAATGGAAGATTTTCTCACGGAGCTGGAAATCTTCGAGCAAAGTCGGGCCACGCGGACCAGCCTTCAGACTGTTCTGCCCGTCGCCAACGGGAATGCCCTGCTGGCTCGTCAATATTGAGCCACTGTCGTGGGCCGACTGGTGGGTCTCCCCGCCAAATCCGGTGGTCTCCGCATAATTGGTCGGCTGTTCGGCGCGCGGTGGCAGTGCAGGTGCCTTCGCGGGGCTCTCGCCTTTGATTTTTTTGTCAGTGTTGCCTGGTTTGCGCGCCATGATCGATGTCTCCGCCGCGACAGGCGGCACATTCGAAAAACGCGGTCGTTGCCAAAAAGTTCGCTGGATTTTTCGATATTTATCCAAATTATTCGGGAACTAATTGGATCATGATGGGTGGCTGCACCCGTCACTAAGCTCGGCAATGGCCCCCGCCCGTGCTTCGAGCAGCGCCACCAGCGCCCGCTCGCTTGGCAGCAAACCACGCGGTGCGCGTGCGCCCTTTGCGGGGACGAAACTGCCGTTCTTGGCCATGTCGATCAGCAGCGGATGGATGTAAGCCTTGCGTGCCATCGCCGGTGTGTTGCCGAGCGCGTCGGCAACGGTCGCGAGGATGTGCTTGAGCAGTGGCCCGGATTCGTCCTGAACTGCATCGCACAGCGCATCATAAGCGATCAGCGATGCGCCCCAGGTGCGGAAATCCTTGGCGGTAAAATCACTGCCCATCGCCGACTTGAGATAGGCGTTGACGTCCTGCGAAGTGACTGACCGCAGGGTACCATCGGCATCGCGATAGGCGAACAGCGACTGGCCCGGTAATTCCTGGCACCGTCGCACGACACGCGCGAGGGTGCGATCATCGACCACGTAAAATGCCGCCTTTCCCGACTTGGCCTTGAAACTCAGTTGCACTTTCTGCCCGCTGACGCGCGCGTGGCGCTTTCGCAACGTTGTCGCACCGAAGCTGCCATTCTCCCGCGCATAATGCGCGCCACCGATCCGGATTCGCGTGATGTCGAGCAGTCGGACGATCGCGGCGATGATCGTCGTCTTGTCATAGACCCGCCGATTGAGATCGCGATCCATCTGGCGCCGCAACGCGGCGAGCGCCCGCCCGAACGGCGCGCAGCGATCGAATTTGTCGCGGTCACGCTCGATGCGGAAGTCGGGATGATAGCGATATTGTCGCCGCCCGCGGGCATCATAACCGATTGCCTGGATGTGCCCGGCTTCATCGGGGCAGAACCAGCAGCGTTCGTATGCGGGCGGTAAGCCGATCGCATCCAATCGACGGACCGTCTCCTTATCGGCGATTCGCTTGCCCGCAAAATAATAGCCCCAGCCATTCGTCAGCCGTTTGCGGGTGATGCCGGGTGCCGAAAAATCGGAAAATGTCAGCCCCTCATCGACAGGCGTATTCGTCGCAATGATTATGCTCCGGGCGTCCGCCTTTGCGGCGCTATTGTCCATAGGCTCGGCCATAACGGTGAGGGCCAAACGCTCAGTCGAGTGCGACGGTGGCCACCTTATCCTTGTAGTCCTGTTTGGGATCGACCCCGAGCATCATCTTGATACCGGCCAGCAGGCTTGATCCGTCGAGCCAGATTTCCGCCTGTTCGGCATCGAGCCGCAGGAGCGCGAGCTTGGGATCGTCCTTGCCCTCGTACCAGGCAGCAACAAAGGGGTTCCACAGCCGATCGATGACGGCGCGGTCATCATCGCGCACCAGGCTGCCGTGTACGGTCGCAAACAGATCATGCCCCTTTGACGTGAAGGTGGCGATCGCGCGATCCCCCGCGCCGAGTTGCCGGACGATGCCATTATCGATTGAGGTGAAGAACCAGATCGGGCCGCGATCGTCCTCGAACTGGCCCGTCATCGGCCGGGCATGACCGTCTTCGACACCATCGAGGCCGAGCATCATCGTGCGATCGGACTTGAGCGCCTTCCAGAATTTGGCTTCGAGTTCATGAGGGGTGGCCATCGCATTATCTCCAACGAAAATCAGTGGCACCAACCGGCGAGACAAGCGGCGGTTCCCCGATCGATGACGCGGAACCGATTGATCCGGGTTCGGTTATGCAGTGATGGCCGACGACCTTCTCGATTGCCTGGTGGTCGGTGGCGGGCCAGCAGGGCTGACCGCGGCGATTTATCTCGCGCGCTTTCACCTTCGGGTCGCCGTCTTCGATCGCGGCGGTGGCCGGGCACAATCAATTCCGATCACCCATAACCATGCTGGCTATCCAGCGGGAGTGAAGGGCGCCGATCTCGTTGCGCGAATGGAAGCGCAGGCCCGGCAATTCGGTGCCGATGTTCAAAGCGGGCATGTGACCGATCTTGCCACCTCCGGGACCGGCTTTGTCGCTACTGTAGATTCGGCATTGGTGCGGGCGCGATCGGTGCTGATCGCCACCGGCGTCAGCAACACCGCGCCCCCAATGATATCGGATACGCTCCACGATCAGGCGGTCGCACAAAATCTGCTGCGCTATTGCCCGGTGTGCGATGGATATGAGGTCACTGATACGCATGTCGGGGTGATCGGCACAGGCGAGCGCGGCGTGCGCGAGGCATTGTTTCTGCGCAGTTTCACAGCCAGCATCACCCTGATGGCGCCGGATGGTCCGCACGGCCTAAGCGACAGTGACCATGAGGCATTGCGCGAGGCCGGTGTAACGCTGATCGACGGGCCGATCCGGAAATATAAGATCACCGATCAAAAGCTGACGATCGAGACCGCATCTGGCGCGACGATGTTCGACGCCGTTTACCCGGCGCTCGGCTCAACGGTCCACAGCGAACTCGCCGTTGCGCTGGGTGCGGATGTGACCGACTCCGGCTGTATTCGCATTGACGCGCATCAGCGCACCAGCGTGGCGGGGCTCTACGCCGCAGGCGACGTCGTGCTGGGGCTCGACCAGATCAGTCACGCCATGGGCGAGGCGGGCGTCGCGGCAACCACTATCCGCAACGACCTGAACGCCCAGTCAGCCTTGCGGCGTTGAGATGAGCGGATGGATCACCGCGGCGCAGTGGATTGCCCCGATCGCGACGATGACCGCCGCGATGATGACCGCGGCCAACCTCGGTGCGCGCATCACCGGCTGGGGGTTCGTGGTATTCACGATCGGCTCGATTTCCTGGGCGCTGACGAGTGTAACGACCGGGCAGACCAACTTGTTTGTCACCAATTGCTTCATGACGATCGTCAATCTGGTCGGCATCTGGCGCTGGCTGGGGCGGCAGGCGAAATATCAGGACGGAGCGCAAAGTGCCGCCCGGCAAAGCGAAGAACAGGCCGGGCCGTCGCTGACACCCGCCTCGTCCCTGTGCGGCCTGAAAGTCATCGATTGCGACGGCAATGCAATCGGCCAATGCGTTGAAGCGCTGATCAATCGCACCGACGGATCGATCAGGTATATCGTTGTCTCTGACGGCAGCGCGCTGGGCCTTGGCGAGCAACTGCGCGGCGTCGCCTTGTCGGCATGCCGATTTGATGCCGATACGATTACACTGACGATCGACATAGCCGCGTTCCAGCGATTGCCCGTGCTGCCCGATCGACAATGGCCGACGCGAATTGCGCCCATTCCCCCTTCAGGAGACTGAGATGATCGATCCCTTTACTTATTGGTCGCGCCTGTTCGCCGTATCGGCCGACATGACCCAAACCGCGCTGCGCGCCGCCCAGACGATCAACGCGTCGAACGTCGTCATTGAAAAGCGCACCGATTTGATGCGCGCGGCGATGGGCGATCCGGTAAACGCCAATCTTCGCGAACTCGGCCAAATGGTACCCGAAAAGCTGGGCGCCTTTACATTAGCGGGCAACGCCGTGATCGATGGATGTTTCGCCTGGAACACGGCGATGTTGAGCGAGGCGCATCATATCAGCGCGATGGCGATGCGCGGTCGCGCGCCTACGTCGATCGAATGGATGGCGCTGGCGGCACGCGGCCAGGCTTTTGGGCTGTCGACGGCTGAAGGGGGCGCGCGCACGAGCGCCGCTGCGCTGAAACCGATCCATCGCAAGGCAATGGCAAACGCCAATCGGCTGGGCAGACGCAAGCAACGCTAGGTGTCCAGCGGCGACTGGCTGGCCATTCCTGGCAGGCAAGCTTGACGCCAAACCCAAACAAAAACCCCGCAACCTCTTCAGATTGCGGGGTTTTCGGTGGTGGGCGTGGCAAGGATTGAACTTGCGACCCCTGCGATGTCAACACGAGCGACCCACGCAAAACTGCGGTTTTCGGTTCGATAGGCAGGCATTTTCGGGGTATTTTGGCAGTGATTCAGCGTTTTGCGCTTGAAGCTGGTACATATGGTACCAGTCGAACACTGCGGGAGAAAAATACGAAATACACGTTATCTATCATGATCTTACAGAGTCAAATTGCCCCATGCAGCAGTGATTGCGATTTCGCCCCGCGAGTGACAACCAAAAGGTCGAATGACCTAGAATTACCACCGGTGCTCGGTCAGCCTTTAGGCGGCCGTAGTGATAAACCCGAAGTTCGTCGGTGCGACAGTTGACAGTCCGCTGTCGACTCATAGCCGGTCGTTCTCATCTGCCACTATGAACGTCCGCTCATACAGAAGCTGCCGATCGGGGCGATTTGAGCGGACGGTCAGATGTGCGCCCTTATTCTGTTGAAAAACTCTGCTTGCGAGCGGGTTAAGTCCCTGATTCA
>CAZWAL010000024.1:0-21278 GCA_964631905.1 uncultured Stakelama sp. | reverse complement strand
TCGGGCGAGACGATGATTCGGAAATGATGCCGGTCGTCCTGGCACCGCTCGGCGAAGGCGCCCTCGTTGGCGCGGTCGGTCTCGGCGTCGAACATCCGCGTCGGCGCGCCGTCGCGGGTGACGCCCTCGCGCTTCAAATAAGCGATGTGCGCCGACAGCGGCGCCATCGCCCGCGCGCCGATGCGGTGGCGCATCGGCAGCGCCTTGACCAGCACCCGCCGCCCCGATCCGAACAAGCGGCTCCGCGCGAAGGCGGTGCGGCCCTTGCCGAAGCTCGACTGGCCGCGCCGGTGCGCCCCGCCCCATCCGCCACGCTTGCCGCCGCCGCTCCGCGCGGCGACGCGCAGCACCTCGGCGACCAGGCCGCGCGCGACGCGCGCTCCGGCTTTGCCGCGCTTGGCTTTGCCCGGCCGGACGCGAAACTCGCGCTCCTCGCTCATGGCCGTGCCGTTTCCCGGGCGAAAAGCCCTGTGGTGCCGCTCCGCGCGTTGTTATTGCTCGGCTTTTCCTTCCGCGCGGCACGCGCGCCGACTGACGCCCCTGCGTGAAGCCACGGAAAAGCCTTGGCTTTTCGGGCAAACGGGGTGCGGCTTGTATCTTGCAATCGCCTTCTCAGGCACTTTGCTGCCTGCTCCTTCCTGATTTCCTCCCTGACGAGCGACCTGATCACTGCGGCAATCATTGCGGTCGACCCGCGCCAGCGCGGGGAACGAAGAGGCTGTTGATCGGCATTGCGGCAGCCGGATTGGGTGAAGACGAATGGCCGACTTCGGGCTCAGAGATGGCCTTGTCGGAGGCGGCAATCTCGTTCTCCGTTAGCTCCGCGCCAGTGTCGGGCGTGGCTGCGGATGTGCGCACGAACAGCGCCGAACGACGCCAGGCGAAGCGATCAGGAGGCGCGACGACGGCAACTTCAATTACGCTATCGGTGCCAGTGACTGTCCGAAGTCGCGTCAAATATGCGACAGTTTCGGCGGGCAGCGGACGGCCATGCGAAAGGTGCTCGTCGTAGCGCCCCGGTCCGGCGTTATAAGCCGCCAGCATTGCGCTCGCATTGCCATAGCGGTCGTACATTTCGCGCAGATAGGCCGCACCTGCCATGATGTTGTCGCGCACATCGAACGGGTCAGTGCCGAGCCCATGACGCGCACGAAGTTGTGCCCAGGTTCCGGGCAGGATCTGCATCAGGCCCATCGCCCCTGCGCGCGAGACGGCGCGGGCATTGCCTGCACTTTCGACACGCATGACCGCCCAGATCCAAGTTTCGGGAATGCCAAACCGTCGCGCCGCGTCAGCAACATGCGGTGCGTAGGGATGAGTGACGGCGGACGGCACAGGCTGCTGGTTCGGATCCTGCGCCAATGCCGTTGCCTGGCCAATTGGCAACGCGGCCAGCAGCGCGGCGGCGGTGAGCGCTGCGGCGCGCAACCGCAGGTTCAAAGGCCGATTGATCGCGGGGAGACGCATCGGCTCAGTCCTGCTCACGGGCCTTGCGCGAGCGGCTCCAGCGCAGCGACCAGGACGCCGGATCGTTGGCATTCTGGAACAGTGCCGCGCGGATCGGCTGCGGAAAGCTGGGATCGTCGATGCGCAGCGAGACGTATTCCCCGGCCCGCTCACCGCTCTCGTTCCACCCCGCGCCGACCTCCGGCCCTTCGCCGTCATTACCGCGATGAACACGCCAGTCGGGGGACTTGTCGGCGCCACCGGGTTCAGCCGGGATGAGCGAGATACGGATATCAAGCGTCGCCGTTTCGATGACGCCTTCGAAGCCTTTGTCAGTGCGGATAAAGCTGCCGATCTGCATGGGAGTGGTCCTTTCGGTTGGAGTGGGACGGATGCTGTCAGCGCCAGATCAGCGGCGCGTCGGGCGTGTTTCGGGTGAGGATTGGGATCGCGCGGCCGAGCACGGTCGACGCGGGCAACGGGCCGAAATAGCGACCGTCCAAGCTGTCGGGATGCGCGGGGTTGACAAGTAACAGCTCGTCGGCTCCAAGCGTCCGGCAGCCGTGCCAGACAGGCAGCGGAAGACCCAGGCGATCACGCGCAAGTGCCACGACGACTGCCCGACCATCGATGTTCACGACGGCGCCAATTCGGCAGATGCGCTGCCCCGCCTTGGCGGCCACATGCTTCAACAGCGGCACGTTTTCGCCGAGGTATCCGCGCGCTGCCATCCAGCGGCCAAGGTGCAGCGGCGGTGCGATCGCGACCAGCGATCCGAGCGGCGGATCGCGGTCTGGCTGTATCCGGTAAAGCCCAATCGGCGCGCTCGCGCTGGCGTTCCAGACGACACGGGGCAACGGATCGGTCACCGCAATCGCTGTGAATGACAGGGCGAATGAAGCCGCAGTAACCGCAGTCGCGCGGACGTAAAAGCGTCGGGTCATCCTTCGATCTCCCTGCGCTTGAGCCACGCCTGATGGCGCTCCAGCGTGTAGACGCGCGCCTGATGTCCGGCGGCTATGCGGTTGTGGATGTGCCGCCAGTGATCGGGGGCGGCGTCGCACGGATCGACGCCTGCGGTGTCCACTGCATCGATGTGGCCGAGCACCTGAGAGACCTTTGGCCAGCCCTCGATGGTGAGCAGGATGTCGCCGCCGGGCTGCACGCATGGCAGCGTCGTGAACGGTTCGCCTCCGCCCACGGCACGTACGATGTCGATGCGCGAACTGACCGTGCCATAATCGTTGGCCACCCAGCGGACGAACGCGAAGACGGCGCCGGGACGGAAGCTGACGAGGCGCCGGCGGCGATCGACGATCTCGTCCCTAGCGATCCGACCGAAGAGGATCCAGTGCTCGATCCGCTTTTCGATCCACGTCAGTTGAACGTGGGTCAGGTTGTCGGGACGGGGGGTGCAGGATCGCTGATGTGTTGGCGCGACGGTCATTGCCGGCTCCGCGCAAATGGCGAATTGGCGCGCGGCAGCAGGTCGTTCTGGCCTGGCTCGCTGGTCGAATGCTTGGTGCCGAGATCGGCCCACGCCTGAAGGTCGTCGACCGAATAGACCACCCGCCCGCCGATGCGGCGATAGACAGGACCGGTCCCGAAATAGCGGTGCTTTTCCAGCGTCCGCCCGGACAGGCCCAGGAAGCGGGCAGCTTCCGGTGTCCTCAGATAGCGGGGCGGCAGATTGTGCGTCGTATCAGGCAAGGTCGGGCTCCTGCGGTCGGGGGTGGCAGGAGGCGAAAATGACGAAGTGCGCCCGGAGAGATGGAGTATGAAGATTTGCGATCGCGGGGATGTGACCACCCCTGCCCGAGAGCCGCGAAAGCTGGTTCAGCGGATGCGTAGCAGCTTGCGATATTCGCCGTTCATCAGCGCTGTGGCGTCGCGGACGAGCCGGATTGCGAACGACCGCCCGGCCGATGTTTTCCATTCGGTTGCTGGCAGTTCGGCATCATCTTTGCGGCCCATAGCGGCGGCAATCTGGCGATAGCTCGCCCCTGACATGCGCAAATCGAGCGCCTGAAGCATCATGGCCAGGCGTGCTTGCCGGTAGCGGCTAAGCGGCCATCCGCGTGCCGGTGGCCCCGATTGCTTACCGAACAATCGGCGATGGAAGCGCAGCAGGCTCGTCACCCGCGTCGTGAAATCCTTGTCGAGCGGGATGATCGCCGCCAGCGGCTGACCGGGCGTCGGATCGCGCAGCCAGAGTGAGTGTTCGCCGTCCCGGTCAGCTACGACGACGTGCCGCCCCTCAACGCCCGCCTGATCGGCTAGAAGCGCGCCCAGCGTGAGCGGATCGACAGCTTTGGCGGCATCGAACCCATCCGGCGCGGCGTCAAGAATGACGGTGATGGCGGTCAGCTCGGGCCGCCAGATCACTGTGTCGGCAAGTTCACTCGGCGTATAGGCGAAAGGACAACCCCCAACGCCGCGCGAATGCAGCCTCGGCGGCTTGGCGTGCGATCGAACCGCGCACGATCCGCTGCTCCATCTGCGCATGATCGGCGCGGAAGTTGCGGTTGCGCTTCAGAAATTCGGCGGCGAGTTCGGCGCGACCAAGCGTCTCGGCTGCCTTCTCACTGCCATTGGTACGCTTGTTCGACGACCCAAGCATGACCGTCTCCCGGCCGCGACCATCGCGGCCCGCAGACCAGAGCGTGGCAATGATTGTGCGTGTCGAACAGCGTCAAAGCTGCATGCTGCCATGCACGCGATGCGCCGAGCTTTCTCCAAAATGGACTGAAACGTTAATGCTTTAGCTCACCGTCGCGTGCCAGCAGATGCGCATAGCCGATCTCGGTCATCCACCGCGCGCGGGCCAGATGAGTGGCATGCATACGCTCAGCGCGTTCGGGTTCGCGGCTTGGATCGATGTCGAAAATGACCGCGACGGCCTCTCGCCAATCGGCTCCGTCGGCGTCAGCGTCGAGCAATCGGAGATAATCGGTGAAATGCGCCTCGTCATAAAGCGTGATCGTGGGAAGCTCAGGTGCAATGTCGTCGAAACGGCAATTCATGGCAGCGAATCCCCCCTCTTGCCCGCGACTGCAATAACGGAACTGCCGACGGAAAATACTTGCAAGTCATGCATAGCTGAACGCACCTTTTGCAGCGCCGACGCTCAAGTTGGGCCAATACACCTTATAAGAGATAAACCTTATCAGGTGTATCGTTCAGCGTGCTGTGCATGGACATGCGCCGCCTCGTGGGACTGAACTTCGCGCGTTTGCGGCGCGACAAGGGGCTGACGCAAGAGCAGTTCGCCGAGATATCGGGCTTTACCCAGCAATATGTCAGCGATCTGGAGCGCGGGCGCCGTAACCCCACGGTGGTGACCCTGTTTCATCTGGCAGGACCGCTCGGGGTTGAACCGTCCGACCTTGTCGCGAAGATCGAAGACGACGGCTCTAATCCAGCCGGAATGGCGTAGCTCAGAAAGCAAAGAGCCCCGCCCGGTCGTCCGGGCGGGGCGTCTTCTGGCTCAGCTGTCGTTGCGGCGACCGTTCGGGCGCGACCAGATGAGGCTGAAGCTTTCGCCGCCCTCGTCGTCGAAGAGGTTGGCGTAGATCGGCGCGTTGAAGCTGGGATCGTCGAGCTTGACTGCCAGATATTCGCGGCCTTCGTTCGAGGTCTTGCTCCAGGCGGCACCGATTTCGGCGCGGTTGACCAGAACCCGGTGCGATGGTGCGTTGTCGTTGGTGCGGGTGTCCTGCGGGATAATGCGGACGCCCTTGGCCTGAACCGAGAGGGTGACGATTTCGCCGGTGTATTCGCCCGAAGCCGACTTCTTGAAGGTGCCGATGGTTGCCATGATGAAGTTCCTTTCCTTGGATCGAACCGCCCGATTGCGGTCTCGATGGGTGATCCAAAGGCCGGGACGGACGCCGCCGCACCGCATGCGGCCGCAGCGTCAGCGGAGGACAGAGGGCGGTGAGTTTCTTGCCTCGCGAGGAATGACCGAAGGTCAGGGGAGGAAAGTCGCAAGCCCGCCGTTGCGGCTAGGCGGGCGAGGCGAAGCCGGTCCCGGCTAGATCAAACCCGGGAAGAGACCGATGTCGGACGATGTAGGAAGGAGCAGCGCTCTAGCAATATGCTTCGATAAGTGTTTGGATGCGCGATAAATACGGCGCGAAATGATCGCCATTTAGGGGGAGATTGGTTAAGTGACGCAATAGGTTCGGCAGTGGGGAATGATCGTGGCAGAGGCGAAGCGGCGCGCTCGAATACGCGCCGAAGCATTTCCGCTCAGTAAGCCCATCGATCGGCGGCGCTTCAATCTTTATGCCATTGGCACCCGCATGTCGCTTATGGGCCATATCGCCGAGGAACTCTCATGGTGGGCCACCGCAGACGAGGCCTTGCTCGGCGTTGTGATCCGCGATCGCATTGACGATGATTTCGGTTGGCTGGTGCTCGCGCGCGACCCTGTTGGTCGCTTCCGATGCATCGCCGTCGACGCCAGCTTACCATCACAGTTCAGGGCTGAGGAGGCGCTGCGGATTGAGATCGCCCGCATCGTGCGTGAAGAAGACATCGCAGCTCTTGCCGATCAGGGCGACACTCCAAATGCACCGATTGATCTGCTGCGCGTGCCGCCGGGAACTGATCCCGAACGCCTCCATCCCTATTTCCGCGAATTGCTGGAACGGCCGGCACGGACCCCCGGGCGTGCAGTGATCCGCGAGATTGGCCCGTGGCTCACGCCGAAAGATCCGCATCTCGTGGAGGAATTCCAATGCCAGGCGTTCGACCAGCGCTTGTGGGAGCTCTACCTCTGGGCGGCGTTCCGCGAATTCGGGCTTGACGTCGAGCAGCTCGAGGCGCCCGATTTCCGCTGCACCGCGCCCGGCATAGACTTCACTGTCGAGGCAACCACCGCGGCGCCTTCCACCATGGGGCCGCTAGCGTCGCATCCCGATCCCAAGACCGCAGCTGAGATCGACGAGTTTTTGCGCGGCTATATGCCGATCAAATATGGCTCGGCGCTCCATTCCAAGCTGATGAAAGTCAATGCACAAGGCCTGCGTTACTGGGAGCGTGAGGAAAGCAAGGATAAGCCGTTCCTCCTCACGATAGCGGACTTTCACAAACCGGCGAGCGAAAGCGAGCCGGCCTCGCTTACGTTCACGCAATCGGCGCTATGGCAATATCTCTACGGCCACCGCGTGCGAGCAGAGCTGCGCGACGGCGCGCTGGTGATCATCCCCGAGCCGATCGCTGAGCATGAATTTGGCGATAAGCGCATACCATCCGGATTCTTCGACCTGCCTGATGCTGAGAATGTGTCGGCGGTGATCTTCTCAAATGCCGGCACAATCGCGAAATTTGACCGGATGGGGGTTGTTGCTGGGTTCGCTGAGCCGGGTGTCCGCTATGTGCGGTTCGGCCTACGCTATAATTCGGATCCTAACGCTACGATGGGCACGCCGTTTTTCGACGATGTACAATGTCCCGATTATCAGGAGTGGTGGACCGACGAGATCCAAGTGTTTCATAATCCGCGCGCCGCGCAACCTTTCGAGTTTATGGCGCTGCCGGGCGCTACGCATCACTATTTTAAGGACGGAGAGCTTGGGACTTTCGCGCCGGAAGGCAGCGTCCTTTCTTCCTATACGATCCTAATGACTACACACGTCAACGCCGCGGAAGAAGCCGAATCCCCCACTCGCCTCCAGTGAATACCGTGTCGCGAGCGCCTTACATTTCAATCCAAAGGTGATCGATCTCGATCGGCCCGAGACCAGTTCGCCTGATGTGCCTAGAGCGGAACGAAGCCGAGCGTTGCTCGCGATCGTGAGCAATCAGCGCGAGCTTGTCGGCGAGTGACCAATCATTAGCCGCATCGGCCACGATGCCGTCGATCCAAGCGTCAAGCTGTCCCTGCCAATGAGCTATGTCGTGCTGTTGGACATAGCCGATCATGGCGGCCCGAGCATGGCCCGCACCGTGATGTCCGGCCTTGAACCGCTGTACGCCACCTGTCGAACTGAGGCGGCTGATCAGATATTCCCTTTCGTCCCGGTCGGCACCGTTCGGCGTCGGCAGCCGCTTGCACTCGATCGGAAGCAATGTCTCATATTCGCTATATTCGCGCCCTTCGATCCAGATGATCGCGCCCGATGGCGCGACGGCCAGATCGATCGATCGGCGACTGTCACTCGCGTCCGGTTCTTCGCGTTTGAACTGGAGGAAGTCCCAGCCAACGGCGTGGCGCGAAAGACTGTTCAGTCGCGCGCAAAGCTGTGCCGTTAAGGCCGTTTCGCTCGTCACGCTCGGTCGCCCCCGATCATCGCGCCACGCCGGAAGCGCGCCGCCGATGAAGCCGACCAGTGCAGAAAGCCATTCACCTGATCGGTGAACCGTGTCTCCCAGCCTGCCGACAGGGCCCGAGCCTTGCCACTGGTCAGCAAGCACCTCAGAAGCCCTGCGCTCGGAGATCGGCAAGGACGTCGTCGGCGTCGCGCAACGCAATCGAACGCGTCCAAAAGCGATGGCGATCAGGTTTTAGCAGAAAGAGGAATTGCTGATCATAGAGCCGGGTGATGCGCGTTATCGTAAGGCCAGACCCGCGGCGCTCGTGCAGCAGAGCGTCGAGCTTCTTGCGGAGCTGGTCGGCGTCCGACCAATCGACAGCGCCATCGCCGAACACATAGGCAGCGCAGATTGCGCCGGGCCATTGGCAGCATTCTACCGCCCGCAGCGGGTTGCGACCGTAGATAGCATTGATCTGTACGACAAAGGTCTCGTCGAACTGGGTGAGCGCATCGTGGGGAACCTGACGCATAAGCGCCGAGTCCGTCCCTCTGCGCACGAAGTCGCGCTGATGGTCCACGATATCTGCCGCAACGATGCGCTCGTTCTCGCTGAGGTCGAGATCTTCCTTCTCAGGATAAGGAAGGGCAAGAATATCCGCGCCCAAGATAGCGGTCGCCCGCTGTACGAACAGGCTAGCGCTGATCCCAGCGACATAAGCCTTGAGAACCGTGTCCTCGCGCTGTAGCCAAGTCTCGATCGCCTTCAGTCGATGAAGGTCGTCGCGCTTGGCGGCGAACCCGACAATGCGATGCTTGTAGGTGAGGTACTCGCCGTCCCATAGGCCGTGATGAAGGTCCTCATTCTCCTTGATCAGCAGAAATGGCGGCGTGAATCGCTTGGCCGTTTTTGTGTCCTTGATCGGCTGATCCGGAACGGTCGAAATGGCGTAACTGTCGATGCCCGACGCAGACAGCGCTTGGGTTGGAAGCAATGGCCTGCCGACCAAGTGCGCCGCCGGTCTCGAAATGCCTTTCTTGCCGGCGATGTACCCTTCGCCGAAATCCCATTCATATCGACGCGCGAAATCGCGCAGGGTCGGATAGCTGCGCAGCCGTTGGATGAGATCGTGCACCCGGCTGCCGCCAAGCAGGTTTGCGCGCCAGATGTCGCGTGAGGACAAGGCGGTGGCGTTGCTCAGCCAATAGAGATCGTAATAGTCGATGTCGAAGCCCTGCTCGGCCGTCGCGCGACCATTGCGGCGGAAAACCGCATGAAGCAGACGAGCATCGTCGCTGGGTGGCTTCGCCTCGGCGATGACGACGACGATCTTGGGATCTGCCTCACCCTTTTTGAAAAGGCCACGCACCGACACGAAGTCCAGAATCTCTCGAACTGACCAGCGAGCGAAAAAAGCCTCCCGGAATGCCAGCGCATATTGATTGTAGAGAAATCCCGAAGGCTCGATCATCGCAGCGATGCCGCCGTTGCGAAGCAATGACATCGCTTGATGCAGAAATAGATAGGCGAGCTGATTGTCGGCGAGCGCACCATGTTCGCTGGTGTAGGCAGCGTAGGCGCGCTTCGCGCCATCGGTCGTCAGCGCGGATTCGAAGGGCGGGTTGCCGAGTACCACCGCGACCGGCGCTTGGACGAGACCCCGTTCATTGGCCTCGAAGAAGCAGCTATAGTGCAGCGTCACGCCGGCGAGCGGGGGGAACAGCTTAACGCTCGCGCGAATATCTTCCGGTTCGAGCGCGTCGCACAGACTGAGGCACAGGCTGAACGCCGCCAACTCGACGGCACCTTCTTCGAGATCAATGCCTTGCACGCGCGTCAGCAATTGCCGCAAAAGCTTTACATCCGGCTGCACCCAGCCGTTGCGCCAACGCCAGTGCAACACGAGTCGCTTATAGGCTTCGACCAGAAACACTCCTGATCCGCAGGCAGGGTCGAGAACGACACCATCGCCTGCCATCAGCTCGTCGATGCGATCCCAACTGAGCGCTTCTTCGAGTATCAGACGGACGAGTGCCGGCGGCGTGTAGATCGAACTGGCGGTATCATCGACGAACAGCTGGTAGATGTTGCTGATCAGCTCGACCGGGAGGTCGCGAAATGAATAGAGACGCCAGAAGCTCAGCTGTCCGTTCGTGCTCTCGAATCCCTCGACCAGCCGTGCGTAGCTGGCGAGCTCGGTGCTTTGGGCAAGCGAAGCCCGATCGACAGCTGAAAGTCGGAATACATGCCCGTTGAAGCGCTCCTCGAGCGCCTCGAGGAGCGCTACAAGCGCTGGACCATCGCCGAGCACCTGAAAGAATTGCGTCGCGCCAGGCAGCGCCCGCGCGAAATCGTCCGGCAGCAGGACTGAGCGCTCTTCGAGATAGGCGATCAGCAACGATAGGATCAACAATCTACGCTGCAGGCCCGGGGCGAGTAATTGTCGCGCGCCGAGCTGCCGGGCGAGCGCGCGAACTTCTTCAACCAAGGTGCGATGCGCTGCTTCGTGCGCCGAAAGCATCAGCTCACAGGCATCGGGGTCGTCCCAGATCGCGCCGTTACGAATGCGAGTGGCATCCCACCAGACGTCGCGCGCCGCGATTTCCGCACCAATCTCAAGCGTCCGCACAGGCCGACACACCGGAACATTGTCGGATCCGACAAAGTCCGGTTTATGCGCGCAGCGGAACAGCTGGATTGCGCCTGGGGCGGAACGGTAGACGAGCGGAACGCCACCCCAGCTCCACAGCCGCTTATGCAGTTCTGCGAATTCGCGGTCGTCCGAGTGGGTTTTCGCATCGAACACCAAAGCCTGCGCGACCGGTGCGCGGCCATGCCGACCAGCCTCGAAAAATGCTGCACGTGCGCCGTAGCTGCGCGCCTTTTCGATGATAGCAACTTCCTCGGGCGGACGCCCGGCCGGATCATAGCCATCGACTGCGATGAGGCCATCGACGCGTGGAAGTGCGTTACTGGCACCTATCGCGAACAGCCAACCCGCAGGATCGTGTCCGGAGGAAGCTTCGTTGAGCGTCATTGCCATATCCGGGACGTCAGCGGCCAGCGGGCGAAGCGCTGGGCATTCGCTCCCAAGTTCATTTCTGACGCTTCTCTTTGGACAGAGCGAACCCCTCTTTCAGAAGTTCGGTCATCGTCATCCCTTGCGCGACAGCGTAGCCCTTATATTCCTTCTTGAAGTCGGGGCTCACCCTGAAGTTGAGCGTCTTGTTGTCGCTTGCGCCGCCGACTTGCTCCTCGGAGTGATCGGTCTGCTTGGTGGCCAATGAGCATCCCCTCATTCGTGGCGACGCCCCTTGGCGGCCCTAACTTGATGATCAATACAGCTTTCATTCTTTCTGGCAAGAATCAAAGCCAGAAGAACCGAAAACCAGATAGCCAGATAACCAGATAGCCAGATAGGGAGCTCATGATGCCGCTTTATGTGCACCCGGCTCCAACCTCAGAACCATTGTGAGCCGGGCACGCGCATTGGACTATCGGCCGATGACTGTCAGAACGGATCATACACACGCACGATCAGCGTCGGATCGCCATCATAATCGGCATCGGTCATCACCGCGTAGCCATCGCTGGTTTGGATCAGCACCACGCAGGTCATCAGCGTCTTGGCGAGGCTCCAGGCGAACTTCTGGGCGGTGGGAAGCGACATGATCTCTGCTCCTGTTTCCGGAGCGGGGACCGTCCCCGCTCGACAGGCGCACAGGCGACCGACGCGCGGCCGCGATCACCGAAGGCCGCAAGCTTTGCTTAGCGGACCCCTTGCGGGTTGATCGTCACAAGGCAGTGCATAGGTCAGAGGTAAGCCAGAGAGAGCGGGGCGTGCCCGCTTTGAAATGGGATGCAGCGTCGATTCACCGACCGGAAGTTTGCCGTCGTGCCGCTCACGCCGATCACTGTCTGGGCAGTGCTCCTACCAGCGATTAAGCAGTGCCGACTGATCAGGTCGGTGGCTGACTCTTGCGGAAGTCGAACACGGGGATGCCGAGCTTGCGGGCCTTGTCGGCAAGGTTGTCCTGAATGCCGGTGCCGGGGAACACCACCACGCCGATAGGCATGATATCGAGCATTGTGTCATTGCGCTTGAACGGTGCTGCCTTTGCGTGCTTGGCCCAATCAGGCTTGAATGCGACCTGCGTCACCTTGCGGTTGTCGGCCCAGCAGGCAGCAATGCGCTCGGCCCCTGAGGAAGCACCGCCATGCAGCAGCACCATATTTGGGTGTTTGGCGCGAACCCGGTCCAGTGCCGTCCAGATGGCGTCGGTGTCGTTGCATTCCTTGCCGCCGGTAAATGCGACCTTCGAGCCAGTCGGCAGCATGACCTCGGTTTCGGCACGGCGGCGGGCGGCGATGAAGTCGCGGCTGTCGACTATCGCTGCAGTCAGCGCGCGGCGGCTCACAAGGCTGCCATGGCGGGGATGCCAGGCCGAGCCGGTATGGGTGCGATAAAGATCGCAGGCTGCATCGCGCATCAGTTCATGGGCGTTACGCCGTTCGATCAATGTCAGGCCCTGGGCCAACAATCGTTCCAATTCGACCGAGGCGACCTCGGAGCCGTCCTGTTCGCGCTGCGATCGACGCTGCGCCTGCTCGTTGTCGTCGAGCTCGCGCTCGACGCGCTCGGCGGCGCGGTGGAACAGATTGACGGTGGACCAAAGCAAGTCGTCGAGATCGGGTTCGAGCCTTGTGTCGGCGAGCGTGCCGATGAGGGCGTCAAAGATGTCGGCAACGGCACCAGCGACTCGGTCGCCTTCTGGCAAGGGGCGCGGATCGGGCTCGTCATGAAATGGACGGAATCCGTAGAGTTGCAGCTCGTCTAGGATATGGGCGGTGACGGATTGTTCCTGGGGCTCGTCGGGATCGGTCATAGTGGTCGCTCCGTGATTGGACCGCGCCTCTCGCAGCCTTCATGGGCGAGCAAAGAGCGGGGGCGGAGCGGGCCGGCACCCTTGTGGCCGCAGCGCAGCGGAGGATGGCGAGCACGACTTTCTTGGCGTGCGAGGAGCCGCAGATCCGGGGTCCCCGCGCGGCTTGACGCGTGGGGTGGTCGCGGCGGGGAAGAAAGTCGCGCACAGCCATTGCCGACCCGCTCTGCCCCTGCTTCTCTCGCCCCTCTCGAAGGCAGAGGCGCGGCTCTGTCAGGGGAGTGACAGGTCATGGCGAACATAGCTTGGGCGCATAGACGTCACCGCCTATGCTCAGCCGATGAACTGTCCAGCATCCTCCGGGACAAGCTGCACTCGCACCGCTGCCTGCATCTCGTCCCGGCCAAGCCGCTGCAAATCGTCGTTGAAGTCACCAAGGCTGGCAGTCAGCATCAACGGCTCGATACCAGCCCCGATCGCGCGCTCGGCCAACGTGTCAGCCGCATGCTGTCCAGCGGGATCGTTATCGCGCGCAATGTAGAGGCGGCGCAACGATGGCGCGATTTGCAACGCGGACAGGTGACCCGCTGAGAGACCGGCGATCATGGGCATGGTCGGCATGATCTGACGGAGCGACAATATCGTTTCGATGCCCTCTCCGGCGACCAGGACTGATCCGGCCCGACCGAACCGCAAGCCGTTGCCGAGGAGATTGCCCATGGCCCGACGTGGAGTGGCGACGGGTGCCTTTCCGCTGCCGTTCGGATCGAGCCAGGTGCGGTGGATGCCGGTCAATGATCCGTCATCACTGCGGACTGCTGCAATCAATGCCGGGAACGCGCTTGGCGTGCCTAGTGGATCGTCATCATCTGCCCGATACCAGCAGTTGGGATGAAACCGCAGCGAGCCGCACTCGCGCAGGTCGATGATGCCACGCTGCCGCAGATACGTCTCGGCAAGCGTGCCAAAGATTGGCTGCGATATCGCCCATAGCCGTCGTGCAGCTTCCGGCGATCCGGTCGGTACGGGCGGCAGCGGTTCAAATGCCATTGGCTCTGGCGGCGGCAGAGACAGAAAGCGCCGCGCTTCGCCGAGCGTGTCGGCGAGCGAAGCCAATCGCTGGTTGGCGGCGATGAGATCGAGCAGGTCGCCATGCTCGCCGGTCGCTGCATCGGTCCACTTGCCCGCAGCGCCCTTGCCGGCGTCGGGTCCGGTCAAGCGCACGAACAGGCTGCGCCCCGGCGTGCCTTCGACATCGCCAACGAGCCAGTAGCGGCCATGCCGGCGGCCGTGGGGAAGATAGTGGCGGCAGAAGCTCTCGGCATTGCGAGCAAGCTGCCGCGCAAGGTCGGACGCATCTGGCATCTGATCCTCCTGAGACAAGAAGAGGGTCCGCCGCGGGGGAACGGCGGACCCTCAGTTGCGAGCGGGTCTGGGGAGCGCGACCTACTCGGCGGCGACGGCGAAGGGGGTGTCGCCCTCGGCCTCTGCATTGTCGTCGATCGGCGCTTCGTCCGCCACGGACCGTGCGCCGTCCTCTACCGCCGGCTGCGCTTCGCCAATGGCATCTGCATCGAAGGTGGCCTCATCGGTGGGCGACTCGACCTCGCTTTCGGTCGGCGTTGGCACCGCGCGACCGGGCGTGAGGAGCGGTTCGGGCAACCAGCCGCTTCCTTCGAGCAGCACAGCTGCGCGTGCCGCCATGTCCGGCTTCTTGAGATGCGCGATGCCCTCTGCCGCCCGTTCGCCCTTTGCTTCAGCCACTGCCTGAACGATCCGCGCCTTGGTCACGCGGCTAAGGAATGTGTCGGCTGTCGGCCTCCAACCCGCCGCCGCCATGTCGAGATCGACCGCTTGCGCGAGTTTGTCGGCGTGGGCGAGTGCACGAGGCCTGCGGTTGTAGGCCTCGAACGCGGCGTTGACCGTGCAAGCGATGCAGTGGGCGAACAGCGCCTTCTGCTGCTCGCCGTCCATGTCGCCGAGCGCATCCCACAGCGCCTCGGGCTCAGCGGGCAGCAGATCGGCAAGCGCCTGGTGCCGAGCATCGATTGCCTGTGCCGACGCCGTATCGCCAAGCCCCGGTGCCTGCTGACCGAACCCGACATGCTTGGCGTCGAGTTCGAGGCAGCTGTCGAGCGCATAGCGGTAGAACAGCCGCAGCACGAGCGCATGTAGGCAGGCGTGAAACGCCACCTCCGGCGACCGGGCCACTGCATCGCGCAGCGCCAGTGTGCGGTGCGCGGTCAGCTCGGACATGAGCCGGTCGGGGATTGGGCGCAGCCCTTCGTCCTCCTCCGGCTCAGGCGCCACCTCGACATCGCTGTCGATGCCGACCTGATCACCGCCATCGTCGGTGCCGTTTTCCGCTTGGTCGCCATCGCCGTCCACAACCGCACCCTGCTCGGGTTCGATGGGCAGTTCGTCCTGGGGCCGAACAAAGCCGCGCTCGATCCGCAAACTGCCATCGGGCGCGATGCTGATGAACGCGCCAGCCCGGGCCACCTCATCGGCGTCATAGGCCAGCGGTCGCTGGTCGAGCGCCTCGATCGCGGTTTCCAGTTCGCCCAGCCGTTCGTCGACCTCGTCGGGCAGTTCGGACGAGTCCTCGTGCTCGGCGACCAGCGCATCATATTCGGCCTGAAGCGCGTCGCGCGTGGCCTGCTCCGCGGCGGTAATCTCCACCGGCGTGCCGCGCAGCTGGCGAAGCCCATAGGTGTGACCATAGGGGAAGTCGGGCGCGGCATCGATCCAGCGCCAGCCTTCGGCCTGCACCTTCATCGCCTCTTCGCGCAGTCGCTCGGAGACCATCAGGTCAACCAGGCCGACATCCTGCAGCCAGCCGCCATCATCGCCCTGGAACAGGTCGCGCATGACGCTGCCGCCCGCCTCGATATAGGCATCGATGTCGATGAACCGGGCGCGCTTGTCGCATGCACGCACCGCGCCTTCGGTCAGCATCCGGCGGATGGCATAAGGCTGGCGATCGTAAGAGCCGGCGAGCCGCTCGTAGACCTGTTCCTGCCGCGCATGGTCGCCGTTAACGGTGAACGCCATCAGCTGGTCGAGCGTGATCTCGTCCTCGGAATAGGCGTCGAGGATCTTTGGGCTGACGCTGGCGAGCTTCAGGCGCTGCTTGACCACCGCCACCGACACGAACTGGTGCGCTGCGATCTCCTCCTCGGACTGGCCCTTCTCGCGGAGCGCCAGAAAGGCGCGGAACTGGTCGAGGGGGTGCAGCGGTGCCCGCTGGATGTTCTCGGCCAAACTGTCTTCCTCGGCATCGCCTTCTGTGCGGATGATGCACGGAACCGGTGCATTGCGCGGCAGCTGCTTGCGCTTCACCAGCAGTTCGAGCGCCCGGTAGCGGCGGCCGCCCGAGGGCACCTCGAACATGCCGGTCTCTTGGCCATCGGCATCGACGACGGCGCGCACGGTGAGCGACTGCAACAGCGTGCGCCGAGCGATATCCTCGGCGAGGTCCTCAATGCCGACACCGGCCTTGATCCGGCGGACGTTGGATTGGGACAGCACCAGCTTGTCGAACGGGATATCGCGCGAACCACTGAGCGCGAGCTTGGGATTGGACTTGGGCATGACACTTCTCCCGACGGCCCGGCCGGGAGCCTCTCTCTCGACACCTCGAACCGTCACGAAGCGCAGCGCCGCCCTCTTCCTCTGAAGAGAGCGACGCCGCGTATCGGAACTACGGTGGAGACGAAGTCTTACGCCGCGACCCGCTCGAACAGCTTTTTGGCCCGCCCCTCCAGATCGAGACGCGCGTCCTGCTGGGCCTTGCTGCGGGCAAAAGCGGTGATGCCCTGCACGAAGTCGAACACGGACTCCGGCGGTCGGCCTTCCTCGGCCAGTACCGTGTCGATGATCTTCGCAGTCTCGGCCTTCCCGAACCCCCGCTTGCGCAGGAAATCGGTGCGATCCTCGTCTGACCGCGCGACGATGCGCTCGCGCGCCTGCCGGATGCCGTTGACGAACGGTAGCGGCGAGGAATCGGCAAACCGGGTCAGCGCTGGTGCTGCCTCGTGCGCGAAGCGATTGGCGGCGTATTTGCTGTGGCGGATGCTGATTTCCTCGAAATCCTCGACGCCCCAGAGGTTGCGGTTCTGGCAGACGGCGCGGAGGTAGAAGCTCGCAATGCCAACCGTCTTGGCGCCTACCTCGCTGTTCCAGCAGTAGAAGCCCCGGAAATAGAGGTCCGGCGATCCATCGGGCAGTTTGCCCGCCTCGATCGGGTTTAGGTCGTCGACCAGGAACAGGAACACGTCGCGGTCGCTGGCATAGAGCGTGGTCGTGTCGGCGCTGATATCGACCATCGGATTGTAGATGCCGGTCGACCAATCGAGCACGCCGGGTACTTTCCAGCGCGTATCGCCCGTGCCGTTGCCAGCAATGCGCTGTACGGCGGCGACCAGGTCATGGTCATAGATGCGGCCATAATCAGGGCCGGTGACGGCGCGCAGTTCCATACGGCCAGTATCGGTCTCCAACGTCTTGACCTGCTCGGCGCGGTGGTTGGTGAGGCCATATTGGAGGTTGATGCCCGCCAGCGGCGCAGGAAGCTGGCGCAGATACGCCGCTGGCGCGCCGATCAAGGCCGCCAGCTGGCCGAAGCTCCAATGCGTCGGCGCAATCGGCTGTTCGGCACCGGGCAGGATGAGGTCGAGCCGTTCGGCATTGTCGCGGCTGGCTTCGACCCGAACGGCGGCGCTCTCTACCGTCCGCGTTCGGCTGCGCTCGGCGCGGCCCTTCACTGATGCCATCAGCGCATCGAGCGACAGGTAGCGCTCATCCGCCGGTCGGCTGAACCATTCCGACGAAACCCGGCTGATCCGCTGGCCGCGACCGACATCGACCTTATAGCCACCGCTCCGGTCGGGGCTCGCGTCGAGAACTTGAATTTGTGTCATGACATGTCTCCGCGACGGTCCGGCCAGGAGCCTCTCTCCCGACACTCGAACCGTCACGGCGACAGCCGCCGCCCTCTTCCTCTAAAAAGGAGATCACCACATCAGGCGACATAGTGTGACACCGGCCGCACGATCCCGTAGGTTCGCGGACACGACATTGGCCGCCATATGCACGGGAAACGGTGATTACCCGGTGATTACTTCTCTAAAAACAACTACTGCTTATTGGAGATTTTATCCAATTTTATTAGTATCTTATGTAGATTCAATGACCAAGGTGTGGTACATGACCTATCGCCGCCGTTGATACGCTAGAGCCGCAGATTGCCGCCGCTCTTTCTCTAAGGCGCTATGATTTCTGTATTTTTATCCGACACCGTGATTGCCCGGTGATTACCAGCTCAGATTGAAGCATGAAGCGTTTGGCTTCGTGCTCGCATCCAGCATGGACTTCACTGGCGGCACGCCTGGCCGCAATGCTCGTTCTGCCATTGAACAGCGCGACCTCAGCGACGGCAAATGGACTGGATGGGGGCTGGCTGGTTCTGACATTTGAAACGCACACAGCCGACATTTAGCTGACGATCCACTTTCAGCCCTCCCGTGAATCAGACAACGATGCCTATTTGTGCGCTGTCATCTGCAATTCAGGATGTTAACTGCGGAAACCGTAAAGTGGACAAGTGCCTTTTAATCGGTTGCCGTGCTTACTGGACCTTCGCAGCGATGTAGCCCGCCAGTGTCGCGGAGGCTTCGCGGACTGCGGTTTCGGTTGTGATCTGCAAGCCCGCCTCCAGCTGACGAGCATAATCCGCTGCTTGCACGAGAGATATCGAAAAGGCTTGGCGTAGACGCGCGTTCACCACGTCCTCGGGAACATCCGGCATACAATCGACCACCTGGGCGCGTAACGAGATGAGGCTGGGCATGCCGAATTTGGTGACCAACTCGAGCAGATTGAAGCGCGGATCGGACGAAACCTGGAGGCAGAAACTGACGTAGAGTCGCCCTTCCTCGTCAAGGCAGGACTCCATAAAGGGCGCAATTGCCGCGGCTATCAGTGCAACTAGGCGGCGCGCCGGATCGGATTCGTCTACCCTGCTGAGACGCAGTGCACGTTCCTGTTCGATCGCACCGTAACGCTGGGTGAAAACCTCCTTGATCAGTTCTTCCACGTTGCCGAAGTGGTAATGCACCGCGCTCGGATTGCGCGCACCAGCGGCGCGGGTGATGTCCTTGACGGAGACCGTCCCCAAGCCGCGCTCGGCGATGAGACGCTGTGCGGACTGAAGCAGGGCAGTTCGCGTATCTTGGTGTGCGGATCGGGACATATCTCTCGTATTTAATATTGCGCATTAATGCAGACCATGGAATACCACACTCTCGGGTTGCGCGCCAAGGATTGAAGATCGCGCGTTTGGCCTGCAACCGCCACTGACAGGCGAGGAGAGCGAATGCGTGTACAATCAATCCGATACGCCTGCATCTGCCCACTTGTCCTATCTACCTAGATCAACCCATCCTGCACGGCGGGAAGGCGCGCCGCCGCCGCTTTCGAGGCCCACCAAGCTGGCATTCGGCATTGGTGCAATCGCTCCGGGAGTAACCGCGGCGGCGTTCGATTTCTTCCTGCTGATCTTCTACAGCCAGGTCGTCGGCCTCGATGCGCGGTTGGTCGGCTTGGCACTCATGATCTCGCTGCTGTGCGATGCGATCAGCGACCCCATCGTCGGCTATTGGTCTGACAACCTTCGCTCGCGCTGGGGCAGGCGCCATCCGTTTCTTTATGGCTCGGCGATCCCGCTGGCGGCGAGCTTCTACTTCCTTTGGACGCCGCCCGAGCAAGCCAGTCAGACGGCGCTGTTCTGGTACCTGCTATCGCTGTCCGTGATCGTGCGAACCGCGATCACCTTTTACCGTACACCGGCCAGCGCGCTCGTTCCTGAACTCACGCCAGCCTATCACGAGCGCACGTCGCTCTACAGCCTGAGGTATTTTCTCGCCTGGGTGGGTGGCAACGCGGTATCGGTTTGGACCTTCGCGGTTCTATTCCCTATGTTCGTGACCACTACCATCGCTGACGGGCGGTTCAACCGCGATGCCTACCCGATCTACGGGCTGGTCGGGGCGCTCGCCATTCTGCTGTCGATCATCGTCAGCGCGGTTGGCACCCACGCGCGTATTCCTTACCTCAAGTCGGCGCCACCCAAACGCGAACTGACCATCGGGACCATATTTCGTGAGCTGATCGAGACGCTTTCGAACCGTTCCTTTGTCTCGTTGTTCATCGCGGCCATGCTGGCGGCAATCGCAGGCGGCCTCGCCGCGGGCCTGGCGCTCTATTTCCTCACCTATTTCTGGGCGTTCGACGAGCGCCAGACCGCAGCGATCTTCATCGGCACCTTCCTCGCTGCAGGGATAGGGCTCGTTTTGGCGCCACGCGTCTCCCGCAGTTTGGGCAAAAAGCGCGGCGCCATCATTGTCGGGCTGGTGGCCTTTGTCGGCGCACCGATGCCTATCATCCTGCGCCTGGTGGACATGCTGCCGCCCAATGGGACGCCCTTCATCTTCTGGTTCGTCACCATTGCCAACATCATCGATGTCGGGTTGATCATCTGTTTCCAGATCCTGTTCGCTTCGATGCTGGCAGATCTGGTCGAGGACAGCGAACTGCAAACGGGCCGGCGATCGGAAGGCGTCTTCATCGCCGCCGAGACATTCATCGATAAGGCCGTGCGCGGCATCGGGGTGATGGCCGCCACCACGATCCTGACAGTCGCGGGTCTCTCGCCGGGTGCCAAGCCGGAGGACGTCGGTGCCGATGCGATCTGGCGGATGGGAGCCTACTACGTGCCGATCGTGCTGTCGCTATGGATGGCGATGATTGCGGCCATTGCGACCTACAGGATCGACAAGACCACGCACGAAGAGAACCTTAGAAAGCTGGCCGCCTCAGATAGCGGCTAAACCGACCGGCGCGCCGAAGGTTCGGAGCTGGCGAGGTGTGCCATTGATCCTGCTGGACCGCTATCGGTGAGACGGTCCGCCAAATTGGAGATTCTGCATTCGCCTTATTTGCGGATGCCAGCTTTTGCAGCAATACGCTGCGTATATTGTGGTGTGAGAGGTTCGAGAATGCTTGGCTACGATCTTTACTGGTCTTTTCGGTCACCATATTCATATTTGATTGTACCGCGGCTCCTGGAAATTCAGCGCACCTATGACGTCGCTTGCAACGTCCGTCCGGTTTACCCCTTGGCGGTAAGGACACCGGAGTTCTTCGACGCGCGCGATCCCCTCTGGACACCTTATCTTTTGCGCGACACGACCCGTCAGGCCGAGTTTCTCGGCTTACCCTACCGATGGCCCCGGCCCGATCCCGTCCGCATGGTGGCCGGGGACTATCGAGTTGAACAACCGTATATTCATCGGCTCACGCACCTTGGAGTTGCCGCAGCTGAGCGGGGCCGCGGGCTGCCCTTCTTGCGAGAAGTCAGTCACATTATCTGGTCCGGCGAGGTCGACAACTGGCATGAAGGCGATCACTTGCGACAAGCGACCGAACGCGCGGGCCTCGACCATGACGAATTGTCGCAAGCCGCCGACAATGACGCCGACCGCTACCTCGCGGTGGTCGAGAAGAACCAACGCGATCAACGGGAAGCCGGGCATTGGGGTGTTCCGATGATGGTATTCGGGGGCGAGCCGTTCTTCGGACAAGATCGCGTCGATCAGCTCGTCTGGCGAATGGAGCAGCAAGGGCTGTCCC
>CAZWAL010000023.1:0-21625 GCA_964631905.1 uncultured Stakelama sp. | reverse complement strand
ACAATATCGCCCGCAACGGCCCCGTCGTCGCCAGCTTCCCGGCGGCGAAGGGCGACCAGCTGATGCTGGTGACCGACCAGGCCAAGCTGATCCGCATGCCGCTCACCTCGATGCGCGTGATCGGGCGGAACTCGGCGGGCGTGAAGCTGTTCGATGTCGGCAAGAATGAACTGGTGGTGAGCGCGGCGAAGATCACCGACGACGGGACTGATGGCGACATCGATGCGGTCGAAACTGACTCGGTCGACGTGCCCGAAGCACCCGAGGCATGAAAACGCCCGTCGCGTACAAGGTGCTGACGGCCGAACAGATGGCGGCACTAGAGGCGGACGGCGCATTCGCCGGGGCGCCCGTCGATATCGCCGATGGGTACATCCATCTATCGACCCATGCCCAGCTCACCGAAACGGTGGGCAAGCATTTCGCCGGACAGTCCGACTTGTGGGTCGCCGCCGTCGATCTCGAGGCATTGGGCGATGTCGTGAAGTGGGAGCCATCGCGCGGCGGGCAGCTTTTCCCGCATATCTATGCCCCACTGCCACTATCGGCAGTGCTGGCCTATGGCGCGCTATCGCGGGATGATGCCGGGCAGGTACAGTTGCCGGTCGCGGGCTGATCGCCGCGGACTATAGGATCAATGCCATGATAACGCGCGGTGTCCGCTGGTCATGCCTTACGCTGGCTATCGCAGGATTTGGCCTGACCGTCCCACCCGCCCTTGCACGCAAAGCGCCGCCGCCAAACGGCATCGTCCGCGTGAAGTTCGACACCAGCGCTGGCCCGATCGTGATCGCGGTCGAGACGCGGCGGGCACCCAAGACGGCGGCGAACTTCCTGGCCTATGTCGATGATGGCCGGTTCGACGGGACGAAATTCTATCGGGCGGCACGCGCGAAATATGATCCGCGTCAGGGCTTCATCCAGGGTGGGATAGAGACGGATGCGCGCCGCATCCTGCCGCCGTTCCCGCTGGAAACAACCGCGCAGACCGGCATCTTGCACATGGACGGCACAATATCGATGGCGCGGCGCGAGGATCCCGATTCGGCAGGCGGCAATTACTTCATCTGCATCGGGCGCGCGCCGCACATGGATGCCAGCCCGGGCCGGAAGGGTTTCGCGGCATTCGGGCGCGTGGTGCAGGGAATGGATGTCGTCCGCCGCATCCTCGCCTTGCCGACCGGTGGTGGCACGGACGGGATGCGCGGGCAGATGCTGCTGCGTGCGGTGCGGGTAACGCGCGCGGTGCGGCTGGATGGCACGCCGCGCCCCACGGGCCGCGTAAAACCCTGGTTGATCAAACGACCGACCTGATCACCCCGCCCCATGATGCCCCCGCCCTCGTGCCCATATTCCCAAATGGCGTCAAAGCCATCATAGCAATGGTCGGTCGCCGCGTAACGGCAGCCGAATCGGATCGCTTTAACCCGACGAGCTTTGCATCATGGACATCGACCAAATTCTTCGCACCGAAATCGAAGAAGCAATCGCGCGTAAGCGGGCTGCTGGTGAGTTGCTGGATGCCGATCGCCTCGCGGTCGAGATTACCGAACGCTGGGAAGAGCCCAAGGGTCGTGGCTCGGGGAACTGGTTGTACCAGACGCGCGATGCGCTGCGCAAAGCCATCCAGAACGTGATCGACGAGCAGGCTTAAATCGGCGCGCTCTCGCCCTTCTTCGCGAGCGCATCCGCCACGCCCCACGCGATCATCGCCTGCCCACCGAAATAGAGCGGCCATACGAACAGATCGGGGATGATCGACCCCGCCAGTGGCCCCAGCCGCGCGAAGATCAGCAAATCGCTGACCGCAAACAGCAGCGCGCCGAACGATACCCAGTTTCGCGGGAAATTGCTGAGCCACGCCATCGCGGCCATTGCCCCCAGCCCCGTGGCATAAAGCGCAATCCCAGGCGCGGCGGCGCGATCAGCGGGAAAGACAAAGGCCAGCGCGGGAATGATCAGCAACCGCCCGATCGCGATCGACATGCCGCCACGCCAATCGGGCCTCAGGTGGCGCGCATACAGGCCGATCGCCACCAAATGCCCGGCCAGAAACGCAATCGCGCCCGTCGTCAGCCCCGCTGTTTCGAGCAACACATCGCCAGCCGCGCCCAGCGCCATGACGGCAACGAGCAACCACCCGTCGAGCGACCGCGCCTGCAGCGCTGCCCACAGCGCGAGCAACGCCACCCCTGCCCCTTTCCACACGACCAACACCGGTCCACCCGGCAGGAGCCAGCTCGCGGGAAGATAGGTAGCACCGCCCACCAGCGCGGCGATCATAATGATGTTGCGTTGGTTCATGATGCCCCCGCCACCGACATAGGCGCAAAACACCGGCCGACAAAAGCGGGATTGACGAGACGGGAGTATCTGTTATTTCTGTTTTTACAGAAACGAGGAACAGATGAGTCTTCTCGATCACCCCGACGCCAAGGCCTTCATTCTCCATTGGGGGGAAATGGGCACTTATTGGGGCGTCAACCGGTCCGTCGCACAGGTCCATGCGCTCCTCTATCTCTCGGATCGGCCGCTCGACGCCGAATCGATTGTCGATATGCTCGGACTAGCACGCTCCAATGTCTCGACCGCGCTGAAGGAACTTCAGTCCTATGCCATTGTCCGGCGGGTGCATGTCGAGGGCGATCGCCGCGATCATTTCGTTGCGGAAACCGATCTCTGGGAAATGCTGATGCGCATTTCCGCCGAGCGCAAACGGCGCGAGATCGACCCGACGATCCAGCTCCTCGCCGAACTGACCGAGCGGCTGAAGGCCGACGAAAACGCTCCGAAGCAACTGCGCGAGCGGGTGACGCGGATGCACGAATTCATTTCGACGCTGGCCAATTGGTATGAACAGGTCCGCGTGCTGCCCAAGCCGACGCTCGTCACCCTGATGAAGCTGGGCAGTCGGGTGGCACGCTTCATCCCGGGGAGCGGCAAGGCCAGCTAGAGGGCACGGACCAGGCGGTGCAATGCGCCAGACTATTTCTGAAATTACTGTAAATACGGAATGCAAGAGGAGGACGAGATGAATGACAAACCCATCACATTGTCCCGCGAAGCAATCGCATCGATCCAGTGGCGCGACCTGACGCCGATGACGATCCGCGACGGCTTCATCGAATGCTGGCATCCCCTCCCCTGGCTGATCGCAAGCTGGCTGTCCGCCGCGCAATCGCTCTGGCTGCTGGCGATGCTGGCGTCGTTCATGTTCTTTCTCACCGCGCTGCGTCTCAATCACGAGGCGATCCACGGCAATCTGGGTTTCAGCGCACGCGGCCACCGGCTCGTGCGCCACGGTTTGAGCGCGCTGATGCTTGGATCGAACAACGCGGTGGCGTTCAATCACCTGCAGCATCACCGTCACATCGGGACCCTGCGGGATATCGAAGGTGCCTGCGGCCGGATGCGCGCTGCCGAAGTGATCGCGCATGGCCCGGTCTTTCCGGTGCGGATGCATCTTGCGGCATGGCGCGAAGGCGGCCCCGCGATCCGCCGGCGCATGCGGATCGATCTCGCGCTCAACGTTGCGGTCGTCGCAATCGCGCTGGCGAACTGGTCACCGGTGCTCGCCTATCACCTCGCAGCGATGATCGTCGCGCAGTGCCTGACCGCGTTCTTCGCGGTGTGGATCACCCACCGCGATTGCGCCCCGGGCGAGATCGCGAGGACGCAGCGTTCCCCCGCGATCAACTTCGCCACCTACAACATGCTGCTGCATTTGGAGCATCACCTCTTCCCCGGCGTGCCGGTGAGGCGCCTCGGTATCCTCGCACTACGGATCGGTGCCGCCGCGCCGGAGTTCTCAGCCGCGAGCACGATGGTTGTGCCGGAGGTGTGGCGGCAGATGACGCAGACAAACGGGCAAACCCGCTATGCCAACGCGGCAATGGTCGACGCTCCTGTGATAGGGGAGCACCCATGAAGCGATTTTTCCACACCCACTTGCTGGGGCCGCTGATCGCCTCGATCGCCGCGGGGGCGGTGTTTCTGATAGTATATCTTACGGTCGACCTCGTCACAGGCAGCAGCCTGCCAGTGACTAACGAACCGCTGACGGACGCGATCCTGAAATGGTTGTTCCTCGCCGGGGTCTTCGTTGCCGTCGGCACGCCGATCGGGTTTCTGTATGCGATCATTCCCAACCTGATCGGCAATGCGGTGATGCACTGGGTCGGCAGTCACATGGTCGCAGCACGCCCCGGCGGCGTCTGGGCCATCGTCGGTGCGCTCGCCGCCGGTGTGCCCGCCGCGCTGATTGCCGCCGCTAACAATGCCGCCAAGGAAGGCATCAGCGTAACGATGGCCTTCGCTATCACCGGCGGAGTTTGCGCCCTTATCTGCCGACGCTTCACGCGCTGGGCAGACGAAGGCGACTAGGGACGGGATGGCGAACCCAACGAAAAGCGATGGAGACCCGCAACTTCCGCACCTTCACCTTCCGCCGATCTGCAACTTTGCCATGTTCGCGCGCGCCCGCTATCGCCCCGATCCATGACTCATGACATCCACATCATCGGCGGCGGACTCGCTGGTTCTGAAGCGGCATGGCAGCTTGCCGAGGCCGGTTTTCGCGTGAAGCTTTCGGAAATGCGCGGTGGCGGGCATTCAACGCCTGCGCACAATACCGATGGACTGGCGGAGCTCGTCTGTTCGAACAGCTTTCGTTCAGACGATGCCGAGGCAAATGCCGTCGGGCTGCTCCATGCCGAAATGCGCGATCTGGGATCGCTGATCCTGCGGGAGGGCGACAAGCACCGCGTGCCCGCAGGCTCTGCGCTCGCGGTGGACCGGGATGACTTTTCGGCAGGCGTAACGGCGGCGCTGATGGCCCATCCCAACATCACGATCGTCCGCGAACGTGTGGACAGCCTGCCGACCGAGGGACTTGCAATCGTCGCGACCGGTCCGTTGACGGCATCTGGCCTTGCCGACAGCATCGGCGATGCGACCGGCAAGGATGCGCTCGCGTTCTTCGATGCGCTTGCCCCGATCGTCCACCGCGACAGTATCGATATGTCGCTCGCCTGGATGCAATCGCGCTGGGACAAGGGAGAAACCGCCGATTACATCAACTGCGCGATGAACAAGGATCAGTATCTGGCCTTTCATAAGGGGCTGATCAACGGCGAGAAAACCGAGTTCAAGGAATGGGAAGATGTGCCCTATTTCGAGGGGTGCATGCCGATCGAGGTGATGGCCGAGCGCGGGGTAGATACGCTGCGCTATGGCCCGATGAAACCGGTCGGCCTTGATGATCCCCGCACCGGGCGCTGGCCCTATGCCGTGGTTCAGCTCCGGCAGGACAATGCGAGCGGCACGTTGTGGAACATCGTCGGCTTCCAGACCAAGCTGAAACATGCCGAACAGGTGCGGCTGTTCCGCACGATTCCGGGGCTGGAGAATGCTGAATTCGCGCGGCTGGGCGGGTTGCACCGCAACACCTTTATCCGCTCGCCCGAATTGCTCGATTCCTCGCTTCGGCTGAAATCGCGGCCCCACATCCGGTTTGCGGGGCAGATTACGGGGTGCGAGGGCTATATCGAAAGTGCAGCCATCGGCCTGATCGCGGGGCGCTTTGCGGCGGCCGAGCTTGCCGGGCGGGTGCTGACCCCGCCCCCGGTCGAAACGGCGCTGGGTGCGCTGCTGCACCACATTACCGGCGCGGCGGTGGCGGAGACCTATCAGCCGATGAACGTCAATTTCGGGCTGTTTCCACCGATCGAGGGCCGCACCAAAAAGGCGGATCGCAAACGGATGTATACCGGCCGCGCGCGCACCGCGCTGGCAGCGTGGATGGCAGCTTAGCTCTCGTCCTCACTCGTCGCCGCCGGAGCGGGGCAGACGCATTTGGGTGACGGGCGGGTGCGGCGTTTCGGCGCGGTGGTTGCGAACTCGGCGGGGTTCATCGCGCCGTTTTTGTCGGCATCGGCGGTGTTGAAGCGTGCGGTCGTCTTGATCGCCCATTCGTCGAACGACACCGAGCCGTCGCCATTGGTGTCGAGCCGGGCATAGGCTTTGCGGCGACTGGCGAGATATTCGTCGCGGGTGATGCTGCCGTTCTTGTCCTTGTCGTAGCGGCCGAAGCGCTTTTCCTCGCGGGTTTTGGCGCTGGCCTCAGGCGCGCTGTCCGGCAAACCCTGTTCCTGCCCCGTAGCGGCAAGCGCTGGCGCTGCGGGAAGGACGGCACGGGGCGCCGAACCGCTCGACGCAAAGACATAGCCGACCACGACCAGCATCAGCCCACCGATTCCCGCCGCCAGATAACGCCACATCGCTCGCCCTTCCGCCCGCTTCGCCGATCACAAATAACGCGTTGGACAGCCTCGCGAAAGCCTATCGCCCGGTGACGCGGTGCGTGATCATCCGTATCATTCGCCGCGGTGATCCCTGTATCGGCAACGGCAGCGTTGCGGCACGTGCATCGATCGCGGCGAGATGCGCGAGCATGCCGATCGCGCGACTGGCGGGCGCCCAGTGCCGCGCCGTTGCGTCATCGAGCAGCGGCCGCGCTAGTCGCAAGGCATTCGCGGCAAGGCCTGCATCGCCGCTGTGCCGTGCGAGATCAACCAGCGCCCAGCCCTGCCCCGCTAACGCCCAGGGAGCATCGTCATTGCCGATCACCGCTCCGGCCATCGTGAACAACCGCCCGCCACGAGCCGCCGCATAATCGGCGAGCGCGGTATCGTCGATCGGGTCCGGATCGAGCAACGCTTCCCAGCCATCGATCATCGCCGCGAGCGACGTGCCCGTCAGCCCGCGCGGGAGCAGAACGCTTGCGAGCGCCTGTAGCAGTGGTTGGGGCGGTGGCGGCGTGTGATCGAGCCGACAAAGCGCCTCATGCCACCAGGTCAACCGCAACTGCGAGACCATGCGATCGCGCCCGCTACGCAGGATCGCCCCGAGCGTCTCGTCCAGCGACCATAATGCCGTCAGCGCTGACCGGGCAACGCTGGGGGCATAGCGCAGCGCGAGTGCGCGCTCGGGATCGGCAATCATCACGGGCGACCGCCAATAGTGGTTTCCAGCAAATTCATCGCCTCGCTTGAGGCCCGGTTAGCGCTTGCGGATGCATCGCAACGGCTCGTCGCTTTTCATCAGGGGGCAGTGCGCCATCATGTTTACCAAGGGCCGGCATCCGCCGTTTGCGGCATTCATGCGCTGGAACGCAACCGCGGTGCCCGCGGCGCGCGGCTTTCTCGGCAGGCTGGCGCGCGACGTCCGCGGCAATACGATCGCGATAGTCGCTGCGACGCTGATCCCGCTGGCAGGAATGGTGGGAGGCGGCATCGACATGAGCCGGCTCTATATCACCAAGACGCGGCTGCAACATGCCTGTGACGCAGGCGCGCTGGCCGGGCGCAAGGCAATGGGCGGCGGCATCTGGTCGCAGAACAGCTTTGCCCCGCGGACGGTCGCCAACAGCCTGTTCGATGCCAATTTCCCGGCGGGTGCCTATGGCTCCACCGGCCTGTCGCGCACCTTTACCGAGGCGGCAGGCAAGGTGACGGGCACGGTAACTGCCACTGTCCCCATGACGCTGACGAGAGTGATCGGCAAAACCACCGAAACGCTGAGCATATCGTGCGATGCGGCGATGAGCCTGCCGAACACCGATGTGATGTTCGTGCTCGACGTCACCGGATCGATGGGCAGCAAAGCCGTTTCGACCGATACCGAGACAAAGATGGAAGCGCTGCAAGGCGCCGTGAAGTGCTTTTACGAATCGGTCGCTCAGCGCAATACGAGCGAGACATGCACATCGGGGGCGCCGACCGGCGGCGTCACGGCCGTGCAGGTGCGGTTCGGCTTTGTGCCCTATGCCACCAATGTGAATGTCGGGCGGTTACTGCCATCGACGTTTTTTGCCGACACCTGGAACTACCAGACTCGCCGGGCCAATATGCGCCCGCCGGGCACCTATGTGATGGGGCCATATTGGGAAGTGTACGGCGACAGCATTTCGCGGAACAACTGTCTGAAGTTCATGAACAATACGAGCTTCAATGGCTTTACGCCGACACCCGCTACGTCGGGTGGACCATCGCCTACGACCGCGGTTAGCGTTGTCTTCAACAGCGATGGCGATGCGACATCCGGGACCGACGATGGCGAATGGGGCTGGAACGGGGCTTCGGATGACTCCGGCAACAACCGCAGCTGTCGTCGGCGTCGCACGGACACGGCCACCACCTATGTCGATACGCTGCGCGACTGGACCTATGGCAGCCTGCCGGTCGACATTTCGGGACTGAAAAACGGCGCGGGCTGGAACCCGAGCTTCACCCGCCCGATCGGTACAGACGCCAGCAATGTCACGCTCGACTGGGATGGCTGCATCGAGGAACGCGCGACGGTTCGTGCGGCCAGCTACTCGCCGATTCCGAGTGGTGCCAAGGATCTGGACATCGATCTGGTACCGACCGCAGGCGATGCCAGCAGCCTGTGGGCACCGGCGGTCCCTGGCCTGATCTATACCCGCAATGAAACCTCGGGTGGCGGCAACTGGGATCTGGACGAAATCACCACGACCGCGAACTACGTCAATGGCAGCCAGTATTTCTGCCCGACCGAAGCCAAGAAACTGGTCGAGTGGAACGACCCCACGGCGTTTGAAAACTATGTCGATAGCCTTACGCCAAGCGGCAATACCTATCACGACATTGGCATGGTCTGGGGGGCGCGGCTGATGTCGCCCACCGGAATCTTCGCGTCGGAGAATGCACTGACGCCCTCCGGCGGCGAAATCGAGCGTCATCTGATTTTCATGACCGACGGAGAAGCCTGCACGGGAGTCGGCAATTACAATGCCTATGGTGTGGGGTGGTTCGATCGTCGCCAGACCGATGCGGCGACCGCGCCGACGGATGGGTGCAACACATCGGGTACGCTGACCCAACAGGTCAATGCGCGGCTTGCTGGCCTGTGCGCGGCGGTGAAGAACAAGAATATCACCCTGTGGGTGATCTGGTTCGGTGTTTCGAACACGACCATCGAAAACTCGCTGCGCGCCTGCGCGACAACTGATCGCTTCTACTCGGCCCGCAATTCAGCCGATCTCGACACCGTGTTTGGCTCGATCGCGTCCGAAATCTCGCAATTGCGGCTGACGCGATGATCGCCGCCGTCCATCCTTCAAACCCTCGCCGTGATTTAGGCAAAATTAGCCATTGCCCGTCCATAGCTGCCCGCTGGACCAGGACGTCGACGGACAGGGCAGGAATATGGCGGATCAATCAGCGTGCACGACCGGACAGCCGATTGGCTTCATGCGCCGGCTTGCGCGCGATGTTCGTGGCAATACGCTGGCGATCATGGCCGCAGCACTGATCCCCTTTGCCGGGCTGGTGGGCGGCGGCATCGATATGAGCCGCCTCTACATCACCAAAACGCGCCTGCAACACGCCTGCGACGCGGGCGCGCTGGCCGGGCGCAAGGCAATGGGTGGCGGGGTCTGGAGCCAGAACAGCTTCGCGCCCCGCACCGCTGCAGAACGGTTCTTTGACGCCAATATCGCCACCAATGCTTATGGTTCATCCGCCGTCAGCCGCAGTTTTACCGAATCAGGCGGCAAGGTGACGGGCACTGTGTCTGCCACGGTGCCGATGACGCTGACCCGCGTCATCGGCAGAAGCTCAGAAACAATTGCCGTTACCTGCGATGCGGCGATGAGCCTGCCGAACACCGATGTCATGTTCGTGCTCGACGTGACGGGATCGATGGGCAGCAAGGCCGTTTCGACCGACAGCAAGACCAAAATCCAGGCGCTGCGCGGGGCGGTAAAATGCTTTTATGAATCGGTTGCACAGCGCAATACCAGCGAGAGCTGCAACGCAGGCGCGCCGACCGGCGGCGTTACCGCCGTGCAGGTGCGTTTTGGGTTCGTGCCCTATTCGGTCAACGTCAATGTCGGGAAGCTGTTGCCAACCGCCTATTTTGCGGATGACTGGACCTATCAGTCGCGCGAACCGATTTCGCAGCCGGGCACGGCAGCGGGCTGGACGCAGGTGGGTAGCCCGGTTGTCACCACGGCAAATGTGAACATCGATAACGTGCCACAGGCGCAGTGTAACAATACCGCACTGGCATCGCGAGGGTCATCTTCTGACGTCATTACCGGCACGACGCGCGTGAATACGACGATCGTTTACACGTTTCGTTCGTGGAGTCAGGGATCAGGCGGCAGGTGCAAAACGCGCAAGACAACCACCCGCACCACCTATACCGGCACCAATGGCACGCCGCCAACGCAAACATGGCATTACGGCGCCATTTCGCACGATGTGTCTGCACTGAAGAACGGGACAAACTGGAACAACAGCTTCGTCCTGCCAATCGGCACGGGCTTTACCAACAAGACGATCAATTGGGATGGCTGCATCGAGGAACGCGAAACCGTTCGCGAAACGGATTATGATCCCATTCCTGCCGATGCCAATGATCTGAACATCGACCTTGTTCCCAACAGTGCGGACGAATCGACCCTGTGGGCACCAATGCTGCCGGGACTAATCTATACTCGTCGGGACATTTTCGGCGACGGTAGCAACTGGGATCTCGCCGATGTCACGACGACCACCGAATATGGAAACGGATCGCAATATTTCTGCCCGACCGAAGCACGCAAGCTGGTGGAATGGAATGATTCGACTATCTTCGAAAACTATGTCGATAGCCTGACGCCGTCGGGCAATACCTATCATGATATCGGGCTGCTGTGGGGGGCGCGGCTGATGTCGCCCACGGGTATCTTCGCCAGCGAAAACGCGCTGACGCCGCGCGGGGGCGAGATCGAACGCCATCTGATCTTCATGACCGATGGTGAGGCGTGCACCGGCGTCGGCAACTATACCGCCTATGGTGTGCCATGGTTTGATCGTCGCCAGACCGACCCGGGCACCGTCCCGACCAGTGGTTGCAACACCACGGGCACCCTGACCCAGCAGGTCAATGCGCGCCTTGCCGGCATTTGTTCGGCGGTGAAGAACAAGAACATCACCTTGTGGGTGATCTGGTTCGGGGTATCGAACACAACGATCGAAAATTCGTTGCGCAGCTGCGCGACCACCGGTCGATTCTACTCCGCTCGCAACTCCGCCGATCTCGACACGGTGTTCGGCTCGATTGCTTCCGAAATTTCACAGCTGAGGTTGACCCGGTGATGCAGACGGTTCGTTCCCCGATCAGGCTGCTGGCGCGCGACACGCGCGGCGCGACATTCGTGGAATTCGCGATGGTCGCCCCCATCCTTGTGCTCACCCTGCTGGGCGCGTTCGATGTTGCGCACACCCTTTATATGCGATCGGTGCTGCAAGGCGTGGTGCAAAAAGTCGGTCGCGATTCAGCGCTGGAAGGCAATGATGAAGCGTCGGCGCAGGCCGCGATTGATGAAAAGGTTCGCGCCCAGGCGCGCGCGCTTGCCAATAACGCGACGATCGAGATCACAAGGCGCTTTTACAAAACATTTTCCCGGGCGTCGGCAGCGCAGGCCGAAACATGGGCAGATACCAACGCCAACGGCACCTGCGATGGAACCGAGCCGTTCGAAGACGCCAATGTGAACGGCGTCTGGGATGCCGATGGCGGCAATGCCGGCCAGGGCGGCGCCAAGGATGCCGTGGTGTACACAGTAGCGGTAAGCTATCCCCGCATTTTCCCGCTCTACCGTCTGATCAATGCAGACAGCACAGCGCGAGTGACGGCGGCGACGATCCTGAAAAATCAGCCCTATGACGACCAGGCGAGCTATGGCGCGCCCGCCGTGCGCAATTGCCCCGCCGCTGTCAGCCCCGGCCCGGCACCAACGCCGTCGCCAACGCCTTCGCCAACGCCAACGCCACCGTCGTGCATCATCAATGCGCTGGGCATTTGTGTGGCGCTGTGATGATCGAACAACTTCGAACCCGGTATCGGAAGGCGATGCATCGTGCCGGGCGGTTGCGCAGTGACGACAGCGGCGTGGCCCTGACCGAATTCGCGTTTGCGCTACCGATCCTGCTTGTCATGAGCCTGACCGGTGCCGAGCTGACCAACTATATCACGACCAAGATGCGCATGAGTCAGGTTGCGCTGCATCTGGCAGACAACGCGGCGCGGATCGGCACCGGCAGCCAGCTGGTCGCCAAGACGATTACCGAGGCAGATATCAACGATCTGTTCGTGGGTGCCAATTTGCAGGCGGGCGAGCTCAACCTTCAAGCCAATGGCCGGGTCATCCTGACCAGTCTTGAGCCGACGGCCAGCCCGAACAGCGCGGGCACGTACAAGATCGGCTGGCGGCGCTGCTATGGGGCCAAAACCAGCTATGCGCGAAAATATCCCAGCACCACGCAAACCACCGGCCTGTCCGGCCTTGGCCCGACCGGCCGGGAGGTAACCGCACCTGACAATGGCGCGACCATGTTTGTCGAAATATATTACGAATATCGCCCGCTTGTCAGGACCAGCCTGGCCCCGGACACATCGATGACCGAGATCGCATCGATGATTGTGCGTGACCGGCGTGACATGACCCAGGTCTATGCGGTGGCCGGCGTCACACCTTCGACCTGCTGATCAGAATAGCGCCACCACCCCCAAAACCGTTCTTGTCGAGCGAAGTGGAGACACCATAGACGCCGCGTAGGGGCCGGTTCCTCGACTTCGCTCGAAACGACCGGAGTAGTAGATGGGACGAAAGGTTACGCGCGCGGCCCTTCAATCAGGCCCGGTTGCACACCGTCTTTGCCGCCGTCACAACCCGCGCAACATCCACCAGCGCCAGCTTTTCGAGATTGGCGGCATAGGGCATCGGCACGTCCTCATTCGTCACGCGGAGCACCGGCGCGTCGAGATCGTCAAAACCATCTTCCATCGCAATCGCGATGATTTCACTGGCGATCGAGCAGGTCGGCCAGCCTTCTTCGACCACGATCATGCGATTGGTTTTGGCCAGGCTGTCGAGCACCGCCTGCCGATCGAGCGGACGGATGGTGCGCAGATCAATCACCTCGGCGTCGATCCCCTCGCCCGCAAGTTTCTCGGCCGCGTCGAGCGCGAGGCCGACGCCGATCGAATAGCTGACGATCGTCAGGTCGCTGCCGGGCCGTACGATCCGCGCCTTGCCGATCGGCACGACATAATCATCGCCCGCCGGCACCTCGAATGTCCGCCCATAGAGCAGTTCGTTTTCGAGGAAGACGACGGGGTCTTCGCTGCGGATCGCTGCCTTCAGCAACCCCTTTGCATCAGACGCATCAAAAGGCGCGATCACGATCAGGCCGGGGACGCTGGCATACCAGGGGGCGTAGTTTTGCGAGTGCTGCGCGCCGACCCGGCTCGCCGCACCGTTGGGGCCGCGAAACACGATCGGACAGCGCATCTGGCCGCCCGACATGTAATTGGTCTTGGCGGCGGAATTGATGATGTGATCGATCGCCTGCATCGCGAAGTTGAAGGTCATGAACTCGACGATCGGGCGCAGGCCGCCCATCGCCGCACCCGATCCTATCCCGGCAAAGCCATATTCGGTGATCGGCGTATCGATGACGCGCTTGTCGCCGAACTCGTCAAGCAGACCCTGGGTGACCTTGTACGCGCCCTGATATTGCGCGACTTCCTCCCCCATCACGAACACACGGTCGTCGGCGCGCATTTCCTCCGCCATCGCATCGCGAAGTGCCTCGCGCAGAGTGACCTTGACCATTTCAGTGCCGGCCGGGATGCCGGGATCAGCGACGACGGGGGTGTTGTCAGTGACAAGTTGGGCAGTGCCGGTATCGGCTTTTTTAGGCGCAGCGGCTTCAGGTTCAGGGGCTTTTTCGACCAGCGGAGCGGCAGAGGACTTTGATACTTCTTCATCCTCGCCAATCAGCGTGGCGATGACGGTGCCGACCTTCACATTGTCGGTTCCCTCGGCGACCATGATCTCGCCGATCGTGCCTTCATCGACGGCTTCGAATTCCATCGTGGCCTTGTCGGTCTCGATCTCGGCCATGATATCGCCGGACTTCACGACATCACCCGCCTTGACGAGCCATTTGGCGAGCGTGCCCTCCTCCATCGTCGGGGATAGCGCGGGCATCTTGATTTCGATTGCCATCAGTAACGCTCCACCAGCACGTCGGTATACAGCTCGGCCGGATCGGGTTCGGGCGCGGTTTCGGCGAAATCGGCGGCCTCGTTGACGACCTTGCGAATCTCCTGCTCGATCGACTTGAGATCGGCTTCGGTCACGCCAAGCGCCTCAAGTTCCTTCTTGCAGTGATCGATCGGATCCGACTTGTCGCGCACCGCCTGCACTTCGTCACGCGAGCGATATTTGGCGGGATCGGACATCGAATGGCCGCGATAGCGATAGGTCTTCATCTCGAGGATGATCGGCCCCTTGCCCGCACGCACCCATTCGAGCGCAGTTTCGGCAGCGCCCCGGCAGGCGAGCACATCCATGCCGTCGACTTGAATGCCGGGGATGCGGAAGCTCTCGCCGCGCCGAAACAACTGGTCTTCCGATGAAGAGCGGTTGACGCTGGTGCCCATTGCGTACTGGTTGTTTTCGATCACATAGATGACCGGCAGCTTCCACAGCTCAGCCATATTGAAGCTTTCATACACCTGGCCCTGGTTCGAGGCGCCATCGCCGAAATAGGCAAGGCACACCCCGCCATCGCCGCGATATTTGTGCGCAAAGCCAAGCCCGGTGCCGAGCGACACCTGCGCGCCGACAATGCCGTGCCCGCCGTAAAACTTATGTTCGACGCTAAACATATGCATCGAACCGCCCTTGCCCTTGGAAATGCCGGCGTAGCGCCCGGTCAGCTCGGCCATCACGTCTTTGGGCGGGATGCCGCACAACAGCATATGGCCGTGATCGCGATAACCGGTGATGACGCTGTCATTCTTGGTCAGCGCGGATTGCAGGCCTACAGCGACCGCCTCCTGCCCGATATATAAATGGCAGAATCCACCGATCAGGCCGAGGCCGTAAAGCTGCCCGGCCTTTTCCTCGAACCGGCGGATGAGCAGCATCTGCTTGTAGAATTCGAGCAGCTGATCCTTGTTGGCCGCAAACCGTGTCGGTTCGTCGGGACGTTCACGGTTCGGGACGGGAGGATCACTCTTGCGGTTTGACGAAGCTTTGGGCGCGGGTGATTTTGCCACGGTCGGTCAGACCTCTTCTTCCTGGGGAGTGGAGGCTATAAGCGCAGTCACCCGGCGCGCGCAATCACCTGACGCCAGGGTTTTGCATCAATTGAGCGGAACAATCACTTCGTCGGGATGCGCCAGCTTCAACTGCTTGCGGACCAGTTCCTCGGCCATGTCGGGGTTCGCGCGGCGCGGGTTGAGCAGATCGACTCGGTTTTTGATCACGGCACGTTGCTTGTCCAGCGCGGCATAGGTCGCCTCGCGGGCAGCGAGCTCGCGCTTATAGTCGCCATAAGCCAGAATGCCGTTCGGGCCGACGACGGCATAGCCGCCAAAAAAGGCCATGACAGAGAGCGCCAAGGCAGGTGGACCAGCGCGGCGCAGGATGCTGCGGATCATGGAGGAGCCTGACATTTTCCGATTCTGCCTTAGCTGCCGCGACGGATCAACCCTGTAGATTCAACACTCAATTTTTGCGCAGGATGCTGCGCCCTGCGTAACGGCCCATATCGCCCAGCTCCTCCTCGATGCGGATCAACTGGTTATACTTGGCGAGCCGATCGCTTCGCGCGAGGCTGCCGGTCTTGATCTGTCCGCAATTGGTGGCAACCGCGAGATCCGCAATTGTCGCATCCTCGGTTTCGCCCGAGCGATGTGACATGACGGCGGTGTAACCCGCGCGATTCGCCATCGATACCGCGGCCAGCGTCTCGGTCAGCGTGCCGATCTGATTGACCTTCACGAGCAGCGAATTGGCGAGGCCCTTGTCGATCCCCATCGACAGGCGTTCGGGATTGGTAACGAACAGATCGTCCCCTACCAGCTGTACCTTGTCGCCGATCAGATCGGTCAGCGCCTTCCAGCCCTCGAAATCATCCTCGCTCATGCCGTCCTCGATGGAGAAGATCGGGTAGCGCTGGGCGAGATCGGCGAGATAGCCGGCCATTTCGTCCGGATTGAGCACCTTGCCCTCGCCGCTGATATGATAGGCGCCGTTCCTGAAGAACTCAGTCGCCGCGCAGTCGAGCGCGAGCATCACATCATCGCCCGGCGTGTAGCCCGCCGCCTCGATCGACCCCATGATGAAATCGAGTGCATCGGTGGTGCTGGCGATGTTCGGCGCGAAACCGCCCTCATCGCCCACCGCTGTCGCTAGGCCCTTTTCATGCAGACGCTTTTTCAGCGTGTGGAAAATCTCAGACCCGCAGCGCACCGCATCGAAGATCGAGTCCGCGCCGACCGGCACGATCATGAATTCCTGGAAGTCGATCGGATTATCGGCATGTTCGCCGCCATTGATGATGTTCATCATCGGCACCGGCAGCACATGCGCCGACACGCCGCCGACATAGCGGTAGAGCGGCATCCCGCGCGCATCCGCCGCTGCCTTGGCGACCGCGAGGCTGACGCCCAGGATCGCATTGGCGCCCAGCCGCGCCTTGTTGGGCGTGCCATCCAGCTCGATCATGATCTGGTCGATCTCGCGCTGATCCTCGGCATCGACCCCGACAAGTTCCTCGGCGATGTCAGCATTCACGGCATCGACCGCGCCCTGCACGCCCTTGCCGAGCCACTGACCCTGGTCGCCATCGCGCCGCTCGACCGCTTCATAGGCCCCTGTCGACGCGCCCGACGGCACCGCGGCACGACCGAAACTGCCGTCCTCCAGCATCACATCGACCTCGACCGTGGGATTGCCGCGGCTATCGACAATCTGGCGGGCATGGATGTCGATGATTGCGGTCATGAAACGATACTCCTAATGCTGATGTCACACTGGCGTGCAGACGCTGGCGGCGCTCTATCTGCTTCGATTGGCGGGGGCAAATTGCTTGGCACCGCGGGAACGCAAATAGCTGGCGACCGTTATTCAGTCAGAACCGAAAAGGGCAGTTGATCATGGCCGACGAAACGAATGACACCCCCATCAAGCCAGCCCGCAAACGTCCGGTGCCGCAGGCGCCGATCAAGGATGGTGCGGGCAGCGCCGGTGTGACGGTGCTGGCCGCCGAAACGGCAGATCAGGGGACCGAAAAGGCGACCAATACCGCGCAGACGATCAAGGACGAAGCAGCCAAGCTGGCGCGTCAAGCTACCGACAAGGCACGCGATTACGTGTCGGTGGGCAAAGAACGCGCTGGCGGCGCGCTTGATGAAGTATCTCGTCTGATGGGCGATGCTGCGAACACCGTCGACGAAAAAATCGGCGCGCAATATGGCCAATATGCGCGCACCGCGGCTGAAGGTATTGCAGGCTTTTCGGAAAGCCTGAAAGCAAAGGAAGTCGAGGATCTGATCGCCGATGCCTCCGCCTTTGTCCGTAAAAGCCCGGCTGTCGCGATCGGTATTGCTGCTGCGCTCGGTTTTGTCGTCGCGAGACTAGTAAAGGCCGGTCTCGACGGCGCAGACAAGGCCGCAGATAACGACACCCCGCCGCCTTCCGCGAACGCCTGAGCCGCTGCGGTCGGGGGATGTGATTCACAATGAGTGATCCAAGCGGGCCCAAGGCCGAAGGCGACCCCGTCGCAGCCGGTGCTCGGCCAGTTTCGGCGGAAGAATCTTCCGCCGGTCCGCCGTCAACCGATGCCGATGAGTCGATCGTCGCGTTGTTCAGCCGTTTGGTCGATGACGCAGAAACATTCGTGCGTGCTGAAATCCGATTGTATCGCGCCAATCTGTTTGAACGGCTGACCGAAGCGCGCACCGCGATCGTGATGATTCTGACCGCGTTTCTGTTGGCTCAATCGGCGATCATCGCCTTGCTCGTTGGGTTGGTGGTTATTTTGCGCCCCATGCTCGGCGCGGTCGGTGCAACCGCAACCGTCGTGGTCAGCGCGATCACGGTTGCCGGATTGCTCGCATGGCTGGCCATCGACAAGATCAGCCGCGTGACCGAAATCAACAGCAAGACCCAGCGAGATCGACTGCCATGACGGGTGATGATCCGGAGCGCAGCGTTGCCGAGATCGAGGCGGCGGAAGCTCGCGCGCAATTGACGGGAACGCTGGTCGATATCCAGGCCAGGCTCCATCCGAGAGCGTTGATTCGCGATGCGGTGGCGGAACTGCGGGACACCGGCGTGGAAATTGCCCAGGGCGCGATGGCAGCGGCGCGGCGCAATCCGGGGCCTCTGATCGGCATCGGCGCGACATTGGTGGCGATATTTGCGCGGGACTGGTTGATTGACGCGTTCGCGCACAGCGAAAAGCCTGCAACCGCCTCGCCAGCGCCGCGTTCAACCGATAATGATAGTGACGATGGGGCGCCTGCGCCCCGGGAAGGGAAAACCGATGACTGATCAGCCAACCCAACCAGTCGAAAAGCCTGTGGTATCGCAGGCACGCAAGCCCGCCGCCCCCAAGACGGCGCTCGACAGCGCGACCGCCGCTGCCACCGGCGCAATCGACGGTGTGATCGACACGGCACAGGCAGCCGCGCGACGCACCGCGGAAGGCATCGAAAACAATCCGCTTGCGGTGCTCGCAGGCGGAATTGCGGTGGGGGTGCTTGCCGGCGCGCTGTTGCCGCGCACCGAGCGCGAAACCGAAATGCTCGGCCCGGTAGGCAAACGCCTGACTCAGGGTGCGACCGCCGCTGCTCGCGCCGCGCGTGATGCGGGCACGGCAGAGTTGATGGCGAATGGCATCAGCCGGGATGCTGCCCGTGCGCAGGTCGGCAAGCTGATCGACGGTGTCATGACCGCGGTAAAAACAGCGGGCGATGCCGCGACGAAAGCCGCCACGCCGGCGTCCGCCAAAGACTAGGCTTCTAACGCGGTGGAAGACGCGTTAAGCGAGGCTTTTCGGCAAGGTTGACCGCCCATGAGCAAATTGCATCTCGTTTTCGGCGGGCGTGTGCCCGATCCGATGACGCTCGATTTCAACGATCTCGATTCGATCGACATCGTTGGCATCTTTCCTGATTACAAAAGTGCCGAAAAGGCGTGGCGGGCGGCCGCCCAGCGCACCGTCGACGATGCGGAAATGAAATATGTGGTGGTCCACCTCCATCGCCTGGTCCAGCCGGACCTGATGGCCCCGGCGCCAGGTTCAAGCAGCGATTAAAACGGCTCAGGCATTACGATAGCGCCACAGCAACAAGGGCCGGGCGAGCAGCAGTCCGGCCACAAACCCGCCGATATGCGCGCCAATCGCAACCCCCGACCCGCCGCCGCCCGACGCAAAGCCGATCAGTAGCTGGATCGCGATCCACGCCGCCGCCAACCACGCAACCCTAACAACACGCGAAGGGATCGGCCCGATGGCGGGCACAGGTCGCTCGGCAAACAGCATCGCATAGGCCGCGAGGATCGCCGAAATCGCGCCACGCGCGCCGATCATCGGCGCGGCAGACGTTGGTTCGAGCGCCCAGTGGCCAACCGCGCCCGCATAGGCACCGATCAGATACAGGGCAGCAATCCCCTGCCAGCCGAGCGCGCGTTCCAGCATGCGACCGCAATAGACGAGCATTACAATGTTGAAGGCGAGATGCAGGAAGCCGCCGTGGATCAATGTTGCCGACAGTGGCGTCAGCCAAAAGGGCAGCATCACGATTCCGTGCGGCGCGACGAGCGACACAGACAGGCTGGCGGGGATAAAGCCACCGCCGATCGCGGCATAGCCTTCGACCCCGAACAGCGTGATGAGGGCCGATATGGCAATCGTCACACCGGCGATGATGACCGTCGCCGGAGTCTCCTCTACCGCCGAGCGTGTCAGATGAATTCCACCTTCGAGACGACGTAATAACGATCACCCGACGGCACCGTCACTTCGACTTCGTCGTCGACCTTGCGGCCGATCAGCGCGCGGCCGAGCGGTGAGTTGTACGAAATGCGACCCACATTGGCGTCAGCCTCGGTTTGGCCGACGATCTGATACTTGATCGGCTTGTCGTCTTCGTCGAGCAGCGTGACGGTCGCGCCGAACACAACTTTGTCGCCCGACATTTCCTTCGGATCGATGATCTGGGCGCGAGACAGCTTGTCCTCGATGTCGCTGATCGACGCTTCAATCTGGCCCTGACGCTCTTTTGCCGCGTGATATTCCGCGTTTTCGGACAAATCGCCGTGCGCGCGCGCTTCCTCGATCGCGTCCACGATCAACGGGCGTTCAGCCTTGAGCCGCTTCAGTTCGGTAGAAAGCTTTTCATAGCCTTCCTGCAGCATCGGCATTTTCTCGACCGTCGCCATCGCTTGCGTCCTTCGTCCAAAATCCTGTTCCCGTGCAGACCCACAGGGCCCGCCCGCACGCATTCATCAATGTCGGGGGTCAACTATGCGAATGAGAATAATAGGACTGCAAGGGGCGTACTTCAAGGCTTTGCGTCGAAAGTGCTGCAATTGCCTTTGCCGCTTCAACGCTGGCAGGTGCCGTTGTGAAGTACGGAATCTTCTGGGCAAGCGCACAGGCGCGGATTGGCTGCGAATCCTTCAGCGACTGCCAGCCTTCGGTGGTGTTGAAGATCAGCCCGATTTTGCCGTCCTTGATCCGGTCGACGATATGCGGCCGTCCCTGCGCCACCTTGTTCACGCGCTCGACCGTAACGCCATTCGCCGCAAGGTAATCGGCGGTGCCGCCGGTCGCGACGATGGCGAAGCCCTGCGCCACCAAGATCCGCGCGGCCGGAAGGACGACAGGCTTGTCACTGTCCTTCACGCTGATGAATACCGTGCCCGATTTCGGCAGAATCGTCCCCGCGCCCAGCTCTGCTTTTGCAAAAGCGAGCGTAAAATCGGGATCGATTCCCATTACTTCGCCGGTACTCTTCATTTCGGGCGACAGCACAGGATCGACCCCGGGAAAGCGCCCGAAGGGGAACACCGCTTCCTTCACCGCATAATAATCGATGTGCCGGTTCACCTGCGGCAGATTGGCGAGCAATTCGCCCGCCATCACCCGGGCGGCGATCTTGGCGATCGGCGCGCCGATCGCCTTGGCGACGAACGGCACCGTGCGGCTGGCGCGCGGGTTGACCTCGATCAGGTACACCAGCCCGTCCTTCACGGCGAACTGGATGTTCATCAGCCCCTTAACCGACAGCGCCGCACCCAGCGCGGTCGTCTGGCGTTCGATCTCGGCGATGATCTCTGGTGAAAGCGAATAAGGCGGGATCGAGCAGGCACTGTCGCCAGAATGGACGCCCGCTTCCTCGATGTGCTGTAACACGCCCGCCACCGTCACGTCAGTGCCGTCGCAGATCGCATCGACATCCACCTCGATCGCGTCGCGCAGATACTGGTCGATCAGCACCGGCGAGTCGCCCGAGACGAGCACCGCCGTCTGGATATAGTTTTCCAACTGTTCGGGCCCGTCGACGATCTCCATCGCGCGACCGCCGAGCACATAACTGGGCCGCATCAGCACCGGATAGCCGATGCGATGCGCCACCGCGATCGCTTCGTCCCGGCTGCGCGCGATACCATTGGCAGGCTGGCGCAACCCGAGTTTGGTGATCAGCGCCGCAAAACGCTCACGATCTTCGGCCAGGTCGATGGCAT
>CAZWAL010000022.1:0-22235 GCA_964631905.1 uncultured Stakelama sp. | reverse complement strand
GGGTGTGACCGCATTCTGGTCGCACCGCTCTACCCGCAATATTGCGGCGCTACGACCGCGACCGCCAATGACAAGGCGTTCGAGGCGCTGGCGGCGATGCGATGGCAGCCCGCGATGCGCACGCTGCCGCCCTATTATGACGATCCGCTCTATATCGATGCGCTGCGCCGCTCGATCGAGGCGGGGCTGGCGGGGCTCGATTTCACGCCCGATGCGCTGGTGGTGAGTTTCCACGGCATGCCAGTGCGCACGCTCGAGCTCGGCGATCCCTATCACTGCCATTGCCAGAAAACCGCGCGGCTGCTGGGCGAAGCGCTAGGGCGGCCGGTGATCATCACCTTCCAGTCACGCTTCGGCCGCGCCAAATGGCTCGAACCGGCGACCGATGACACGCTTGAGGCGCTGCCGGGCAAGGGCATCAAGAAAATCGCGATCATCGCGCCGGGCTTTTCGGCCGATTGCCTCGAAACGCTCGAAGAACTGGCGATTCGCGGGCGCGAGAGTTTCGAGGAGCATGGCGGCACCGATTTTGCCTATTTCCCCTGCCTGAATGACAGCGCGGACGGCATCGCCATGTTGCGCACGCTGATCGCGCGCGAACTTGAAGGGTGGCAGGTCTCGTCCTAGGGTCTGCCGATAAGAAGGCTATAGGAGAGCGAGTCATGGCACGCGTTGCAATCGTCACCGGAGGAACGCGTGGCATTGGTGAGGCGATCAGCGTCGCCTTGCGCGATAACGGACTCATTGTCGCTGCCAACTATGCCGGCAATGATGCCCGCGCGCAGGATTTCACCAACCGTACCGGGATTGCCGCCTTCAAATGGGACGTGGCCGATTATGATGCCTGCCAAGCCGGGTGCGCAGCGGTCGCCGATGCGCTCGGGCCAGTCGACGTGCTCGTCAACAATGCCGGCATCACCCGTGACGGCACGATCATGAAGCTGACCTATCAGGCGTGGAAAGAGGTGATCGACACCAATCTGGGTGGCTGCTTTAACATGGCAAAGGCGGTGTTCCCGGGCATGCGCGATCGGAAATGGGGCCGGATCGTCAATATCGGGTCGATCAACGGCCAGGCCGGGCAATATGGCCAGGTCAACTATGCCGCCGCCAAATCGGGCATCCATGGCTTCACCAAGGCATTGGCGCAGGAAGGCGCAAAGGCGGGCGTCACCGTCAACGCGATCGCGCCGGGCTATATCGATACCGACATGGTCGCCGCGGTGCCTGCCGACGTGCTGGAGAAAATCGTCGCCAAAATTCCGGTCGGCCGACTTGGTCAGGCGATGGAAATCGCACGCGGCGTGGCGTTCCTGTGCTCGGAGGATGGCGGCTTCGTCACCGGATCGACGCTCAGCATCAATGGCGGGCAACACATGTACTGACGGCCACAGGCGCGCGGCGCACAAAATTCGGGGCCCGGCCTGAACAACAGACCGGGCCCCACCCTCGATACGCTACGCGAGGGAAACGGGGTTAACGGAAGCGGCTGCAGCCATTGCGGCCATCGCGTTCGATGGCCCGGCCGGCGAGCGCACCGCCGATACCACCGATGAGTGCGCCAGCGGTGCGATCACCGCGTCCTGCAATCGAATCGCCGAGCAGACCACCGGCAATCGCGCCGAGCAGCGCCCCGCCCGTGCCGTCATTGCAGCGGCGGTTGTTGCGGAAATTGCGGCGATTATTGAAGCGGTTGTTATACCCCTGGTCATAATAGCCCTGGTTGTACCGGCCATCGTTGAAGCGGCCATCATTGAAGCGGTTGCCGCGATAATCGTCGCGATAGCCGTCGCCGCGGAACTGCTGCTGCGGATAATCGCCGCGATAATCCCCACGGTAATCTTGGGCAGATGCCGAGGTAGCTGGAACAAGGGCGCTGGCGCTGATGGCGAGAGCGATGCTGGCAAGCGACAATTTCTTCAACATGATCATTCTCCTTTTCAGCACCCCGGTCGATTGATGGGCGTGCAATCATTCTTCGACCCTGCCGTTATGGCGATGCCGCATTGACCCAAGTCTGAATGCACCTGTTATCGCGCGTTCATCGGCACCGGCGGCTTCGCAATCGGCGCTGCTATTTGCGTCGGCGGTCGATATGGGTGGGCAAATGCGCCGCTTTCGCTCTCCGCTGATCCTATCGATCACTGCGCTGCTGTTGTTCGTGCCGGGCTGGTCGACGGTGCCGCGACTGCCATTGCTCGGCACGCGCGCGGCGTTCTCCGTCGAGCCGGTGGCGCTCTATGCCGACTCGCCCGCCAAGCGCAGAATCGGTGCACTGATCTATGAACGTGGCTATCGGTTGCGGAGCACCGACCCCGCCTTTGGCAGCTTTTCCTCGCTCATCGTCGACGGCGATCGTTTCACCCTGCTAAGTGACGGCGGCAACATCGTGCGCTTCCGGCTCGATTCGAATGGCCGCGTCAGCGACCGAAAATTCGCCGATTTGCCCGATGGCCCCGGCATCGGCTGGGAAAAGAGCGACCGCGACAGCGAATCGATGACGCGCGATCCGGCAACCGGCACGGTCTGGGTTGGGTTCGAGAATAGCAATGCGATCTGGGCCTATACGCCTGACTTGAGTCGGGCGCTGCGCCATGAGACGCCGCCCGCCATGCGGAAATGGCCAGTCAATGGCGGGGCGGAGGCGATGGCCCGGCTGCACGACGGCAGTTTTATCGTGCTATCAGAGGCTGCCGACTGGCCGGGCAGCAAGGGTCGCGCAGTGATCGGTATCCGATTCGATGGCGACCCCACCCGGGCAAGCCGACGGGGTTTCCGCTTCGGCTATCGCCCGCCCGCCGGCTACAAGCCGACCGGTATCGCTGAACTGCCTGATGGCCGGTTGCTCGTGCTGAACCGGCGGTTTCGGGTTACCAGCGGCTTTCGGGTGGCGCTGACGCTGGTCGATCGACGCGCGATTTCGCCGGGAAAGATCGCCACGGGGCGAACGCTGGCCCGATTCGCGCCACCCGCTTTGTCTGATAATTATGAAGGGATCGCGGTGGTGCGCGAATCGACCGGGCACATTGCTGTGTGGATCGTGTCCGACGACAATCAGTCGTCGCTGCAACAAAGCCTGTTGCTGAAATTCAGATTGGACGACGCGATGTTGCCACCGCGTCGTTAAATCATGCGCTCAGGCGGCGGTTGCCGCCGGGGCCAGCTTCTTGCGGATGTCGCGCTTCAGGCGGCGTGCCTTCAGCGACAGCTGGTCATCGGCGGTCTTCACCAGCCAATTGTCCAGGCCGCCGACATGCTCGACCGAACGAAGACCATTGGTCGACACGCGCAGCTTCACGCTGGTGCCGAGCGCGTCGGAAATCAGCGTCACATTCTGCAGGTTGGGCAGAAACGTGCGCTTGGTCTTGTTATTGGCGTGGGATACGTTGTGGCCCACCTGCCGGCCCTTGCCGGTCAGTTCGCAGATACGCGACATTGCTTGAATTCCTGAATTCTGGTTGCCCGGAAAGAGGGCGCGGATAGCCAGTTCGAACGCTACAGTCAACCGCTACGGCCGGGTGAATCTGGATTCACCATGAAACCAACCGGCGACATGCGGCGTTATTACGCAAACGATCCGATTAACTGAAGGAAGATATCCTATGCGTGCACTCCTCATTCTCGTCGGCCTTGCTGCCCTTGCTCTGGTCGGCGCCTGGTCGCTTGGCCTGGTCAGCATCGATCAAAGCAAGGTGGCGCAGGCCCCGCAATTGAAGCTTGAAGGCGGTCAGGCCCCCGAATTCACGGTGAACATGGCCAAGATCGAATTCGGCACCGAGAATAAGACGATCGAAGTGCCGACCGTTAGCACGACCACCAAGACGATCGCCGTCCCCACGGTATCGATGGAAAAGCCCGCCAATGCGCAGGATGCCAAATAATGCAGCCCGTCACGGCCGCTAAGGCCGATCCCGCGACCATCCTTGCGGCGGTATTGCTGCCGCCGCTGGGGGTGTTCCGTGCGTTCGGGCCGGGGCGTGACTTTGCGATTGCCTGTGCGATGACGCTGGCGGGGTATATGCCGGGGGTCGGGTTTGCGCTGATCCGCGTGCTTGGCCCCCGCCCGGTCTCTCCCACGCCCACTCCGACGCTGCCAGCCTAGCAAATCTTCTCGCAATCGGCGCATAAGGCGGCATGTTCCCCTTACCCGATCCGATGCGCGCGGCACTGGCGGCCGCGCGCGATGCCGCCGCCGCCGGCGAAGTGCCGGTCGGCGCGGTGATCGTGCAGGGCGGGCAGATCATCGCCACCGCCGCCAATGCACCGCGCGCGCTGCATGATCCGACAGCCCATGCCGAGATATTGGCGATTCGCGCGGCAGCAGCTGTACTGGGTCGCGATCGGCTCGACGGCTGCGATCTGTGGGTGACGCTTGAACCCTGTGCGATGTGTGCCGGCGCGATCAGCCATGCGCGGATCGACCGTCTTTATTATGCGGCGGACGATGCCAAGGGCGGTGCGGTGGCCCACGGCCCGCGCTTTTTCGCTCAGCCGACCTGCCATCACCGGCCTGAAATCTACACCGGCATGGGGGAAGGCGATGCATCGGCCTTGCTCCGCACCTTTTTTGCCGAGCGCCGGTAACGACCATCAGTCTTCGCCCGCCAAAGCCCTATCGCGCAATCATGTTGTGATGCGGGGCAATGTGCGGCAAAGGATGGCGTAGCGCCATGGCACCGCTTCCCCCCTTTCCCTGGATCGATGTTGCGATCATCGCGGCGCTCGTTGTCCTGAACGGCGTCTTTGCGATGTCCGAACTGGCGATCGTGTCGGCGCGCCGCGCACGTTTGGAGGCGATGGCGCGCGCGCATGTGCGAGGTGCGCGCGCGGCGCTGGCACTCGCCGCAGACCCGGGCAAGTTCCTGTCGACGGTGCAGATCGGTATCACGCTGATCGGGATTATCGCCGGTGCCTATTCTGGCGCGAGCCTTGGTGCCCCCGTCGGCGCTCGGCTGGAAGCGCTCGGTATGGCCCAGCCGCTCGCGCTGACGGTCGGCTTCTCGGTCGTCATCGGCCTGACCACCTATGCGTCGCTTATCATCGGGGAACTGGTGCCCAAACAGTTTGCCCTCCGCGCGCCGGAGGCGATTGCGGTCATCATGGCGGTGCCGATGCAGTGGCTTGCAGTCGCGACGGCACCGATCGTCTGGTTGCTCGATTCGACCAGTGCGGGATTGTTCTGGTTGATGCGGCTGCAGCGCGAATCCGAAGATCACGTCACCGCCGAAGAGCTCCACATGATCGTCGCCGAGGCGTCGAAGTCAGGTGTGATTGAAGAGCATGAACGCTCGATCATTTCGGGCGTCGTCCGCCTCGCGGATCGTCCCGCGCGCGAAGTGATGACGCCGCGTACCGACATCGAATGGCTCGATGTCGATCTCGACGAGGCAGGCATTCGCGCCGCGTTGAGGGCCGCCACCCACACCCGGCTGCCGGTGGTCGAGGGCTCGGTCGATGCCGTGATTGGCGTGGTGCAGGCGCGCGATATCGTCGCAGCGGTATTTGCGGGTGAACCGCTCGATCTGCGCACGCTGATGCGCAAGGCACCGGTGGTACTCGATCAGCTGGATGCGATGGACGTGCTCAACGCGCTGCGCCGTGCCGAAGTGCCGATGGCGCTGCTCCATGACGAATATGGCCATTTCGAAGGCATTGTGACGCCTGCCGATCTGTTGTCTGCCATCGCTGGCGAATTCGCGTCCGATGCCGATCCCGATGATGAGCCGACGGTCGTGGTGCGTGACGATGGCTCGCTGCTCGTGGCGGGCCAGATGGCCGCCGATGCGCTCGCCGACCGGCTCGGCATCGACCTGCCCGAGGACCGTGATTACGCGACCGTCGCCGGGCTCGCGCTCGCGGTGTTCCGCCATCTGCCGGGCGAGGGCGAAAGCTTTGTCGAACAGGGCTGGAAATTCGAAGTCGTCGACCTCGACGGGCGCCGGATTGATAAACTGCTGGTGAGTGCCGTGGTGCGCGGGGATTAACCCCCCAGCTTTCCGAACGCCGCTTCGAACCCCGCAACATCGCCTGCCGCCAGTAACTTCGCCTGCTCGACCCAGCGGTCGCGCTTGATCCGGCCGGCGAAGCTGCCCATATCTGCATCGATTGCCGCGATACGGTCAGGCGATAGCGCCGCGAGCTGATCGACGCTGGTGACGCCGAGCTCGCCGAGCCGCGCGGCTGCCTTGGGGCCGAGGCCTTTTAGGGTCGTCAGCGGCTGTGAAGCGGCGGCAACCGGTGATGGGCTGGGTGCGGTCGTTGCTGCGGGTTCCGGCGCCAACTCGGCTATGGTTTCGTCAAGGGGCTCGGGCGAGGCTTCTCCCAGCACCTTTGCTTCTAGCGCCGGCGCTGGCGCATGCCCGGCAAGCGCCGCATGCTCTTCGGCCTCTGCCACTTCGCTTGCCTTGGCGCGGCGCCGCATCGTGCCCCAGGCGATCACGGCGAGCGCGCACACCGCACCGATGGCGATCAGGACCAGGGTCGCGGTGGTGATCGATCCCGAATTTGCCGATGCGGCCACACTCAACAACATCATCATCACTCCATCATTCAGAGCAGGCGAGGAAACTCAGGCAGGTTGGCGTGCCATTTCCCGCCAGCCGATATCCCGACGGCAAAACCCGTCAGGAAAGTCTATTGCCGCCACGCCGCGATAGGCGGTTTCCTGCGCTGCCCCAATCGTCGCTGCTCGTGCTGTCACCGCAAGCACCCGCCCGCCGCTTGCCACAAGCGTGCCAGCGACTTCTTTGGTTCCCGCCTGAAACACCTGCACACCCAATGCCTTGGCGGCATCAATCCCATTGATGGACCCGCCGGTGACCGGCGTACCGGGATAGCCGCGCGCCGCCATCACCACCGTCAGGGCAACATCATCCGAAAACACCGGTGGTGCGATGTCGGCCAAAGTCCCGCGTGCCGTCGCCAGCATGAGCGGCAACACGTCGCTGTCGAGCCGCATCATCAGCACCTGGCATTCGGGATCGCCGAAGCGCGCGTTATATTCGATCAGCTTGGGGCCATCTGCAGTCAACATCAGCCCGGCATAAAGCACCCCCGAAAAGGGCATCCCCGCCGCCGCCATCGCGCGGACCGTGGGCGCGATGATCTCGTCGATCGCGCGCTGTTCGAGGGCCGGTGTCAGCACGCGCGCCGGGCTGTAGGCTCCCATTCCGCCGGTATTGGGGCCGGTATCGTCGTCACCCACACGCTTGTGATCCTGTGCGGAGCCGAACGGGATGATCGCAGTGCCGTCGGTCAGGACGAACAGGCTTGCCTCTTCGCCCTCAAGAAATTCCTCGATCACGGCATCGCCGCCGGTTTTGCCGAACATGCCGTCCAGTGCGCCCTCGGCTTCCTCCCGCGTCGTTGCGATCGTCACCCCCTTGCCGGCCGCCAGGCCATCGGCCTTGATCACCACCGGCAGCCCGAAATCGCCCAAAGCCGCCAGCGCGCCATCGCGGGAGGTGACGCGAGCATAACGCGCGGTGGGGATTTTCGCGCGTTTGCACAGATCCTTGGTAAAGCCCTTCGATCCTTCGAGCTGCGCTGCCTTGGCATCCGGCCCGAAAACCGCGATCTTCATCGTCCGCAGATTATCGGCCAGGCCGTCGACCAGCGGCGCTTCAGGGCCGATCACGACGAGCTCGATCGAGTTGCGCAAGCAGAAATCGATGATGCCGCGGTGATCGGCGGGGTCGATCGCGGCAATCGTCGCATGTTGGGCTATGCCGGGGTTGCCCGGTGCGGCATAGAGCGTCGTCAGGGCGGGCGATTGCGCCAGCTTCCATGCCAGCGCATGCTCGCGGCCGCCCGATCCGATCAGCAGGACGTTCATGTCAGTCAGTTTCCCCGATGAAGGCCCAGATACTCTAGGATCGCGGCTGGTAGCCGAGACGATCCCCGGCGACAATGCAGCGCCACTCAGCGTTGGCGAGCTTTCGATGAAACTCAAGCGCTTCGTGGAGGGCGAGTTTGGGCATGTCCGGCTGCGTGGCGAGATATCGGGCTATAAGCGCGCGGTCTCGGGCCATGTCTATCTGGCGCTGAAGGATGAAAGCGCGGTGATCGATGGGGTGATCTGGAAGGGCGCGGCGAGCGCGCTGCCTTTCACCCCGCAGGACGGGATCGAGGTGATCGCGACCGGCAAGCTCACCACCTATCCGGGACGCTCCAAATACCAGATCGTGATCGATCGGATGGAACTGGCCGGCGAAGGCGCGCTGATGGCGCTGCTGGAGAAACTAAAGGCCAAGCTGGCAGGCGAAGGGCTGTTCGATCCTTCGCGCAAGAAGGCCCTGCCATTCCTGCCGCGTACGATTGGCGTGGTGACATCGCCGACGGGCGCGGTGATTCGTGATATTCTCCACCGGCTGGCAGATCGTTACCCCAGCCATGTGATCGTCTGGCCGGTGGCGGTGCAGGGTGACGGCGCGGCGTTGCAGATTGCGCGGGCGGTGCGCGGTTTCGATGCGATTGGGCCCGGCGGTCCGGTGCGGCGGCCTGATCTCGTCATCGTCGCGCGGGGTGGCGGCTCGATCGAGGATCTCTGGGCGTTCAACGAGGAAGCGGTGGTGCGTGCAATCGCCGATTGTTCGATCCCGATCATTTCGGCGGTGGGGCATGAAACCGACACCAGCCTGTCCGATTTTGCTGCCGATCTGCGCGCGCCGACGCCTACCGCGGCTGCCGAGATCGCCGTACCGGTGCGCACTGATCTGATCGCGACGGTGGCCAGCCAGGCGCAGCGCGCCGAACGCTGCGTGCGGCGCTATCATGATCGGGCGCGCGAACGGCTGGACGCGATGACTCGGCTGATGCCGCGACGTGATGCATTGCTAGGCCCGCAACGCCAAAAGGCCGATGATCTGGGCGCGCGGCTCGATCGCGCGCTGGAGGCGCGGGTGGTGCGCGGGCGCACCCAGCTCGACCGGGTTGGCGCGGTGCTGCGCCCGGCGATGCTCGAGCGGCAACTGGCCAGTGCGCGCGATCGACTGGGGCGGACGGTGCAACTGCTTGAGGCGGTGAACCCCAGCGGGCTGTTGAAGCGCGGCTATGTGCTGGTCGAGGCACGCGGTGGCGGTGTGGTAACGAGCGCGGCGCAGGCACGCGGTGCGGGCGCGCTCACCCTCCATTTTGGGGATGGCAGCGTCGATGCGCGGGTTGAGCGCACGGGCACAAAGGCCTATGAAAAGCCCAAGAGTGATCAGCCCAGCCTACTTTAGAGTAGGATACGCACGATCACGATCGTCGCTAGGCCCGATCGCTGCTAGGAAAGCACGCCATGTTAATGTCGAATACTGATCGCCCGGCGCGGCTCCATTACATGGCGAACAGTTTTCGCGTGCTTGCACCGGGCGATCATGTCGCCTGCGCGGTGACGGGGGAGCGGGTCGGGCTCGATGCCTTGCGCTACTGGAGTGTCGCTTTGCAGCAACCCTATGCCAGCGCGGCGATCGCGATGGCGGCGATGTCTCCGGAATGACAGGCCGGGGGGGAAAGTCGCCGGGGGGCATGAAACGCGGTCGCCGCTGGATCGCGGGCGTTACTATCATCATCGTCCAGGGTAGCTGCCTTGCGCCCGCGGCCGAACGCCCCGCCCTGCAAGCGGTGACCGTCAAGCCACCGGCAACGATCACGACGCGGCCTGCACCACCCGCCGTTGCGCCGCAGCGATTGCTCAGCCAAACCGGCTTTCGGCTCAGCGGTCCGGTGATTCAGGGGGGCGCGGTCATCGGCACCGCGCCGGCCGGCACCACTTTTCTCAGCTTCAATGGCGCGCCGCTGTCGCTAGCTCCTGATGGTCGCTTTCTGGTCGCTTTCGATCGCGATGCCCCGCCAACGGCGGTGCTGTCCGCCACCCTCGAAGACGGGCGGGTCGTGACGGAAAGCCTGTCCGTCGCGCGGCGATCCTGGAACATCGAGCGGCTCGACAGCCTGCCGCGCTTTGCCCAGCCGAGCGAGGAGTTCAACCGGCTGCGCCCCGCCGAACTCGAACAGATCAACGCTGCGCGGCGGATCAGCGTGACGTCGACAGGCTGGCAGCAACCCTTTTTATGGCCGGTCGTGGGCCGGCTGTCGGGAATGTTCGGGTCGCAGCGTATCTACAAGAATGGCGAGGCGGGCAGTTATCATTCGGGCACCGATATCGCCCGGCCAGCGGGCACAGCGGTGATGGCACCGGCAGACGGTGTGGTCATTCTGGCCGCCGATCATCCCTTTACCCTCGAGGGCAATCTCCTGATGATCGATCATGGCATGGGGCTGAACAGCGCGTTCCTGCACCTGTCGCGGATTGACGTACGGGTCGGTGAAACGGTGAAGCGCGGTCAGCCGATCGGCGCAGTCGGCATGTCGGGCCGCGCGACCGGTCCGCATCTCCACTGGAGCCTCAAATGGCGTGACAGCCGTATTGATCCGTTGTTGCTCGCCGGGCCGATGCCGGTCGCACAGTAGCCGCACGGTTACCGAATGCGGTTCACCTGAATGAATGGACCGCCCGCAATAGTGGCGCGGAAACTGCCCAGCGCGCCGCGCACGATCCGGATCTTGTCGCCGATATTGGGGGGATAGCGGCCAAGCGATTCGCTCATCCGCCAGACCGTGCCGTCTTCAAGCGTCATCGAGAAAAGATCGCGACCGACCAGGGCGGTCTTCACGATCTTGCCGGTGATTTCAGGGATGGGCGGCTCATCGGGCTGATCGCCCTTGCCGAACAGGTTGAGGTTCGGCAGCGCGAAGCCGAACAGCGAGCGGTTCACTTTGCGGACTTCGGCGCGATCAACGACGACGATTGTCTTGTTGTCGCGCGCGGCCACCAGTGCCGCAGCGGTACGATCGAAACAGGCCAGGCGCTGCATGGAATCAGCGATTTCGCGGCACGCTGCAAGTTCCCCCACCACACGCGATGCGCCCTCATCAGCGGGTTTATCCTCTGCGCGCGCCGCAATGCTTGCAGCCGGGGAAGCGAGCATCATGCTGGCCAAGAACAGGACAATCAGGCGCATATCAGCTCTCCCTTGGAAGGCTGTCGATATCGCGCGGACAACGCATAATGCCAAGGCGAAAGTGTACAACCCCGTGCGCGAAACATTCTAGCAACAATCGTTGCAGTTTTGTCACATCGCACCCCTAATTTCAAGCTGTCACTTTTCTGCATTGCCGCTGCAAATCGACCGTCTTTATACCTTAACAATCCGTTGGAGGGTCGCGACAGGGGTGTCGTGACACATGTTACTCCGGTTTGGCGTTGATCAGGGAGGGAAAGATGAAGTCCACATTCCGTAACAAGCTGCTGGCAACGACGTTGCTCATTGGCGCTACCACCTTCGCATCGCCGGCGTTTGCGCAGTCAGAGCCTGCACCTCAGGAAGACGCTGAAGCATCCGAGGCGATCGTCGTCACCGGGTCGCGCATTGCGCGCCGGGACCTTAGTTCGACCAGCCCGGTAACTGTCGTGCCTGCCGAAGAATTCCGCCTTTCGGGCGCAATCAACGTCGAGCAGGTGCTGAACACGCTGCCGCAGGTTCTGCCCGGCAACACCAGCTTTTCGAATAACCCAGGCAACGGCGCAGCGACGCTAAACCTGCGTAACCTTGGCGCGGCGCGTACGCTGGTTCTTGTCAACGGTCGCCGCTGGATGTTCTATGATACCAACCAGATCGTCGATCTGAACACCATTCCGCAGTTCCTGCTCGAAGGCGTTGAAGTCGTGACCGGCGGCCAGTCGGCCGTGTACGGTTCGGACGCGATCGCAGGCGTCGTGAACTTCCGTCTCCGGCAGAACCTCGAAGGCATCACGCTCGGTGCACAGAACTCGATCACCGAAGAGGGTGACGGTCATCGGTTCGACGTGAACTTTGCCATCGGCACCAAGTTCGCCGATGATCGCGGTTCGGTGACGGTATATGGCAACTACACGCGCCGGGAACCCGTGTTCAACGGCGATCGTGCGTTCTCACGTTTCGCAGCCGGTGACGGCTGCATCGTGCGCGGTTCAACCAACCGGGCTACCGGTATCGGCACCAACTTCGGTGGCGCGCTGGCCACCTGCGCTGCACGCGGTGGTGAAGTCGGCCTGGTCCCTGGCGGTTCGGCGTCAACTCCCATTGCGACGCTCCCCGCGATCGGCGGCGGCAGCGGCTCGATCTTCAACCCGACGGGTGGTGGCATTCGTGCCTTCCAGGATCCGGCCGATCTGTTCAACTTCGCGCCTGTCAACTATCTCCAGCTGCCGCAAGAGCGTTATCTGTTCGGTGGCTATGGCAACTTCGAAATCACCGAAGGTGTCGAAGCCTATACCGAGCTGAGCTACGTCAACAGCGTCGTCGCGCAGGAACTCGCTGCAACGCCAGCGGGCATCTCGGCCAGCCTGCAAATCAACAGCCCGTTTTTCAACGCGGCAACCCAGGCAGCGCTTGCCGCCGCGGCAACGCCGGCTGATCTCGCGCTCGGTCGGTCGACACAGACGGTGGGGTATCGTTTCCAGCAGTCGGGTCCACGTAATTCGCGGCAGGGTCGTTCGGCTTTCCGCATCTTGACCGGTGTGCGCGGCGATATCTCGCCGAAGTTCAGCTACGATCTGTATTATTCGTACTCGCGGACCGAAAACACCCAGTTCCAGCAGGGTAACGTGTCGGTCAGCCGGTATCGCGCCTCGCTCGAAACCGAAACGGTCGGCGGCGTGACGCGTTGCCGTGATGCCGCTGCCCGTACCGCTGGCTGTTTGCCGCTCAACGTATTCGGTCTCGGCCTCGCCGATCCCGCTGCACTGCGCTATGTGACAATCAACTCGACCAACCTCGAAACGTCCGATCTTCAGAATCTCGTTGCCACGGTCAACGGGTCGCTCGGCAGCCTGTTCGGCAACACCGAAGAAGTCGGCTTCGCGATCGGCGGCGAATATCGTCGCGTCTCGGCAGCCTATGTCCCCGATACCTTCCTCGCCTCGGGTGACGTCGTCGGTTTCAACGCCGGCCAGCCGACCAGTGGCAATTACGACTCGAAGGAAGTGTTCGGCGAACTTCGCGTACCGTTGATCAAGGACTCGTTCATTCACCGTCTCGAAGTGACGGGTGCTGCGCGTTATTCGGATTATTCGCTGGGTAACGTCGGTGGCGTTTGGACCTATGCATTCGGTGGTGATTTCGCGCCGATCCCGGACATTACGTTCCGCGGTCAGTACCAGCGCGCAACCCGCGCACCGAACGTCCAGGATCTGTTTGGCGGCCAGTCGGTTGGTTTCCCGGCAGCAACCGATCCCTGTTCGGACCGCGGCCCAGTCGCCAACCAGAACGCTACGGTTCGTGCGCTTTGCGTCGCCAATGGCGTCCCTGCTGCGAACGTCTTCACGCGTGCCGTTCAGCCGAACGCACAGATCCAGGCGCTGTTCGGTGGTAGCCCGAACCTGACGGCAGAAACGTCCGACACGTTCACGGTCGGTGCGGTTATCCGCCCGAGCTTCGTGCCTCGCCTGAATATCACGATCGATTACTTCAACATCAGCCTGAAGGATCAGATTGCGACGTTCGCCGGTGGTCTCAATAACGCTTTGTCGTTGTGTTTTACGGTCGCTCAGAACCTGTCGAACCCGATTTGTTCGATCTTCGCCGGTGCACGTAACCCTGCAACGGGTGCTCTCGGTGAAACGTCGGGCGGCCGGAACCCTGCCATCCTGTCGGCAAACATCGCATCGCTGACCACCACTGGCATCGACGTCCAGGTCGATTATGCCGTGCCGCTCGGCTTCTCGCTGACCGGTTCGGGCACGTCGCGACTGAACATGGCGTTCCAGGGCACGTATCTTGATACCTATCGCAGCACCGTTGTGGCTGCGATCCCAGAGCGCGTCACGATCGCCGAAGGCTCCATCTCGGGTAACCCGCTGCCACGTTGGCGCCACACCGCCCGCTTCAGCTATATCGATGGTCCGGCACAGCTCTCCCTGCGCTGGCGCTACAACGGTCCGGTTTCGGACCCACGCTTGACCAACACGTTTAACGGTCTGGTGCGCGTGCCGCAGGATCCGACCCTGTTCTCCAATCCGCGGATCGGCGCGTATAACTATTTCGATCTGACGCTGTCGGCCTCGGTGACGCAGAACTTCCAGCTCACCGCTGGTGTCAACAACATCGCCAACGCCAAGCCAACGGTCTTGGGCAGCTTGCAGGAGCAGGGTAACAACTATCCTGGTTTCTACGATCCATTGGGCCGTGACTTCTTCGTCAGCGGTCGTCTGACCTTCTGATCTTCAAGTTCTTGGTACAGAATTGGGGCGGCGAACCTGGGTTCGCCGCCCTTTTTCGTTGCATGTCAGGCACAGTGACGAAGACCGCTGTTATCCAGCAAAAATTCAGTGGCCTGAGTTTCGATAAAGCGGTTCGATGAAAGCGTTAGGTCGAACGCAAGCGATTCCGCTAAACTACCGCGTCGAACGCCACCGTCAGACGTTCGCCGTGGGGAAATGGGCGGGTGCCGTGAAAAAGGTAGCTCGGGAATAGCGCCAGGCGCCCCGGCTTCGGTTCGATCAGCGCCAACGGATCAAGACCGAGCTGCAACTCAGCGGGCGCACCGCCAATTTCCAGCCAACCTTCCTGTCTGTCCGGCGCCGCTTCGGGTACGATGACATAGCACGCCGAACTCAGCACGCCCTGCGGGTGAATGTGGCTGACGTGAAAGCCCTGATCCACCAGCCGGACTGACCATGACCCGCCAAGCCTGAGGGCGCTGCGGGCGTGCCGGAGCAGCGGATGGTGGACGTCTTCACCCGGCAGTCGCGCCATGAAATCCCCCACGGCGCGCTCGATCGCGGTGGCGAGCGATGCCAGTTCCGGCTCCCGCCGCCAGAACAGTCGACCGCGGGTTTGCGTGCCGCCGCGCAAGGATTGGCCGATCGGGTGCGCACGCGTCAGGTGAATGCGTCGCAGCACCGTCGCCAGCGCAGTCAGCTGTTGCATATCCAGACCAAGCTCGGTCGCTCCCCAAAGCCCCGGCTGCCCGACCAGCCAGTCGTGCCGGTTGTCGTCGGTCAATCGCCATGCCAACGACAGATAGGCCCAGCCCGCAACCGATGCCGGATTGCGCGTCACCAGCATGTCGAGCAGGGCGGCGGCTTCATCTGCCCGGCCCATCCGCAATGCGAGCCGGCCGCGGACTTCGAGAGCAACGTCGCTGTCGGGCAGCGCTTTCAGCCGCGCCGCCGCTCCTGCCCAATTCCCTGTCTCACCCTCCAGACGGGCGATCTCAGAGGCCCATTCGGGCTGCGCTCCGCATGCCTGCTCGCCTTGGCGCAGTGCCTGCAGTGCGTCGTCATACCGGTCGGCACCGCTCAATGCTGCGGCAAGTGCCTGATATAGTCCCGGGTTCATCGGAAACTGCGCTATCGCTTCCCGGATGGGCGCTGCAAAATCTTCGCCGCTGAACTCGGCACGCAGCATCGTCAGTTCGTACAGCCCCTCGATCCATGTGGGGTCCTGCCGCACCACATCCTGTAGCACGTCGAGCCCGGTGACGTCGCCCTCGGCAAGCATGGCATGGACGACGCCCAGGATCAGCGGGCGATCGCCGGGTGTGCGTTGCAGTGCGGCAATATAGCGTGTCACGGGCGCCGTCTCGCCGGTTTCAAGCGACAGACGCGCCCGCCCGTCGAGCGCCACCTTGAGTGTCGGATCGATCGTCAGGGCACGGTCAAACGCCGCGATGGCATCAAATGGACGTTCCATCGCGACCAGCACAGCGCCGCGCCCGCCATGAATCTTGGCTTGGTTGGGTGCTGCTTTAGCCAGCGCATCAAATGCCGCCAGTGCCTCTGTCAGTTGCCCCAGACGGTGTAACGCCAGCGCCCGGTTGTAGCGCGCTTCGATAAACTCGGGGTCGATCCGCAGCGCATCGTCATACAGGGGGATCGCTCCTGCGGGATCGCCGGCATCCGATCGCAAGTTGCCCCAGTTAGTGAGGATCTGTGGATCACCCGGGCGGAGCCGGTTGGCGGTTGCGAAATTCTCCTCGGATTGCGCATGCTTTCCCTCCAGCTTGAGCACCAGCGCGCGCAGATGAGCGCTGTCAGGCTGGTCGCGGTGGGAGGCGTCGAGCTGATCGAGCAGCCGATGCGCATCGGCAGGCCGCGCGGATGCATAGGCCTGATACGCCGATTGCAACAATTGGGTCAGGGTGGTCTGCATCGCGCCGTTTCTTTCGTGGATCCCCGGGGAGATCGATGCCGATCAGCGATCGCGAAACCAGCCCGTGATCGAAAAGCGCGCGACCGGTGCAAAGGGCGGAACATAGGTGACATGGTGATCCTGCGGCACGCGGAAAAGGCTGAGCGCGTTAAAACGCGGCCGATAGCCGGCAATGATGTCGCCGTCCGCGTCCAGAAAGTTCAGATAACCGCCCCAGTCTGGCTTCCAGTCGTCCGGCGCAAGGCTCAGCACATAGGCGACCCGCCACCCTTCGCCGACATGGCTGTCATTATGTTTCGACAGGAAATGGCCCGGCGCATAGAGCGTCGCCTGCGCGTCGGCCTTGATCAGCTCAGGAATGCCGGTGATCTCGCGGACCAGCGACAGAAACGGCACGTCGTTGATGTGTTCGAACACGATGTCGTGCGGGGAATCGGGCATCCAGCGACCCAGATAGGCGTCCAGCAACGGATAACGGGCATAGGCGAACGCATAATCGCCGCGCTGCGCGGTTGCCTGCACGGATCGATCGATCGCCTGGCGATCGGTTGGCGGAAGGGCGGCGAATTCCTTTGGTGTCAGGCCCTTGGGGCCATCACTCCCCGCCTTCCACGCAAGCCCCCAGGGCGTTTGCCGCGCAAGGATCGATCGCAGCGCGCTTGCCGATGCAGGAATGAGGACATCGCGAATCTGGACACGACCGTCGCGCGCGAAGGTCGCCGCCAATGCCACACGATCGAGCGCGGGATTGATCGCCAGCAGGTGGAGCAATTGATCAGCGGGGGCGGGCGCAAGCGACATGGGGGACGGCCTTTGATGCCCCAAAATCCTAGGGGCGGCACAGGCAAACCACAACCCTGTGGGACGTCGTGATTGGATTGGCGCACCACCCCACCATCGCCTGCGCCGTTTGCATGTAATGAGGCCGATTCATGCCGCTGATCGTCCCCTTTTCGGTCGGGTGAACCATGACGCTGCCGGAACAATTCTGTTTCTTTTTGGCAACATTTGAGCAATAAATGCGTCGCGTTTGATGTAATCCGTTTACAATATGATGGATAGGGGCGCACGAACGACACCATGACCAAACGCTTGGGCCGCAATCAGCGCTGATGGCCAGCGCATCCTATTGCGGTTTCAACGATAAAAACAGGGGCAAAACACAATGAAATCAGGTTACTCTCACAAGGGCAGCGCATTCGCCGCGCTCAAGATGCTGGCACTGGTCAGCTCCAGTCTCGCCGGTGGCATGATCGTCTCGGCCCCTGCCGCCGCGCAGGATTACACGCAGATTTCGGCAACCGGTCGGGTTACCGGTACGGACGGCAAGGGCATTGGTGGCGCGACGATCGAAGTGACGTCGAACGATCAGGGTTTCAGCCGCACGGTCACGACTGATTCAAGCGGTGGCTATCGAATCAGTCAGCTGCCCCCCGGCAGCTATACTTTCACGATTTCGGCCGATGGATTTGATACGTTCACGGACAGCGCAGTGCCGCTGAGCCAGGGCTCCGCAGCCAACCAGTTTGCGCTTTCCCCAACCGGTGGCGCTGCAGGTGGCGACATTGTGGTTGTGGGTGGCCGTACATCGGTTCCTGATTTCGATCGCAACACGACCGGTGCTGTCATCCGGGTCGGTGAAATTGCAACGCGCGTGCCAATCGCTCGCGACATCACCTCGGTCGTTCTGCTCTCGCCAGGCACTGCTGCAGGCGACACCGCCTTCGGTAACCTGCCGTCGATCAATGGCGCGTCCGTTTCGGAAAACGTCTATTACGTCAACGGCCTGAACATCACCCAGTTCCGCAACGGTCTGGGTGCCGTTACCGTGCCGTTCGATTTCTATGACACGGTTGAAGTGAAGAACGGCGCGATTGCCGCCGAGTTCGGCCGCACCACGGGCGGCGTGATCAACGCGACCACCAAGTCGGGCAGCAACAAGTTTCATGTCAGTGGTACCTTCAACTGGGAACCGGATGATCTGCGTTCGGACACGCCGAATACCTTCGCGACCGATGCTGATTCGGCCTCGGTCAACCGGACGGAATTTATCGCTCAGGCGTCGGGCCCGATCATCAAGGATCGGCTGTTCTTCTATGCGCTCGTCAACACCCGGTCGGTCACCAGTGCAGGCGGCTTCACCGGCACGTCGAGCACCACGACCACGGGCGCGAATGCTTGTACCTCCAACCCGACGATGTGCCGCGATTTCGCCAATCTGCGCGCTGCCAATCTGACGACGGCAGGCACGCAGTACATCCGCGATTCGAACAACAGCCCGTTTTACGGCGGCAAGCTCGACGCGGTGATCATCGACGGCCACCGTTTGGAAGCGACGTATTTCAACACCTCGGGTGAAACCACGCGCGACACCTATGGTACGTCACTCTACACGCTCGCCAGCGGCCAGCGCTATAATCCGAACACGAATGCACCGGGCGGTTATGCCTCGTCGACCGTGTTCCGCAGCGGCGGCGAAAACTATGTCTTCCGCTACACCGGCACGTTCACGAACTGGCTGTCGCTCTCGGCTGCCTATGGTCGCAACTATAACCGCGACACCACTGAATCAAATACGCCGAACCTCCCGTCGATCCTCGATCAGCGCAACGGTGCCAACACCGGTATCGGTAACACGACCGCCAACGCCCAGCTGAACTTCGACAAGCGCACTTTCTACCGTGCCGATGCCGATCTCAACTTCCAGCTGCTCGGCGCCCATCATGTCCGTGGCGGCTATGATCGTGAAGAGCTCGATCTGTCGTCGTTCACCCAGGCCAATGGCGGCTTCCAGTTCACGCTGGCGACTGCAGGCGGCGCGGGTGTGGATCCGGTAACCGGGCTCCCAACCGGCACCAACTATGCGATTGCCCGCACGTTCGTCTCGGGTGGTCAGTTCACCACGCGCAACGAAGCCTTTTACATCCAGGACAGCTGGTCGCTGTTTGACAACCGCCTGCGCTTGAACCTGGGGCTTCGCAATGATCGCTTCGTAAACCGCAATGCCGACGGCGTGGCATTTTACACCACGGGCAATCAGCTCGGTCCGCGTCTGGGCGCCATCCTTGATGTGTTCGGCGATCAGACCACCAAGCTTTATGGGTCGTTCAGCCGCTATTTCCTGCCAGTTGCGGTCAACACCAATGTGCGTCTTGCCGGGTCGGAACTCGATTATGACGCGTATTACCGCCTGACAGGTCTCAATTCGAACAGCACGCCAATCCTCGGTGCGCCGATCACCACGGGTGCGGGCTTCGAAACCTGCCCTCCCGGTGGCCCTGCCGGTACAAGCTGCGTTATCCGTAACGACGGCACCGTTCCCGGTACGGACACGACAGTGGCGTCGAACCTGAAGTCGCAATCGACCGATGAATTCATCATCGGTGCAGAGCGTCGGTTGGGTTCGAAAATTCGGGTTGGTGCGTTCTTCACCTACACCAAGCTGAATGACTCGCTCGAAGACGCCGCGCTCGATACGGCTATCGTTCCGCTCTGCGTTGCCGCAGGCAACACCGATGCAGCATGCCGGGCGATCTATAACGGCGTGCATCAATACGCTCTGATCAACCCGGGTCGCGATGTGGCGATCACGCTGTCCGATCCATTCCCGAACCAGACCACGGCTCAGACTGTCGTCTTGTCGGCAGCGTCGCTCGGCTATCCTCAGGCGAAGCGCACCTACACGGCGGCAACGGTTACGTTTGATCGTGACTTTGACGGCAAGTGGAGCTTCTCGGCCAGCTATACGTGGTCGAAGCTGCGCGGTAACATCGAAGGCGGTATCCGCTCGGATAACGGCCAGACCGACTCCGGCCTGACCACCGCGTTCGATCTTCCCGCACTCGTGAACGGCTCAAACGGTAACCTGCCGAACGATCGTCGCCACAACTTCAAATTCTATGGCAGCTACAATCTGTTCGACTGGTTGAACATTGGCGGCAATCTGCAGATCACGTCGCCACGGTCGTTCGGTTGCCTTGGTCGCGCACCGGCTAATGCCGATGCGAACCTGGCGGGTCGTTTCTACGGCGCAGCGGCGTTCTATTGTAACCTCGATGCGGGCGGCAACGTCATCAGCAACCCGGTTGGATTCACGCTCGTCAACCCGACCGGTCCTGGCAACAGCACCCTGCAGCTCACGCCGCGCGGCAGCCAGTTCCAGTCCGATTGGGTCGCCAACCTGAACATCGATGCCGCGATCAAGATCCCGACGGATGTATTCCAGGGAACACTTCGCGTATCGGTGTTCAACGTGCTGAACCGCAGCGCACGGACCGATTTCGTCGAAACGGGTACGGCCACCGCCGGCACGCCAAACGCGACCTATGGTCTGCCCAACACCTATCAGGCACCACGTTCGGTTCGCCTGCAGCTGGCAGTCGGCTTCTAAGCACGACGACTAGTCTGGAACAAAATCAGGGGGAGGTCGCCACCGCGGCCTCCCCTTTTTTCGTCCGGCGATCAGGCGATCGTCAGGGTCAGCGCGCCATCGCCTTCGTCGACGTTAATCGCCGCGCCGTCTTTTACATCACCGCGCAGGATCAGGTCGGCGAGCGGATCCTGCAGATAGCGCTGCACCGCGCGTTTCAGTGGCCGCGCGCCATAAACGGGGTCATACCCAACCCGGCCCAGCCAGCTGCGCGCGCCATCGGTCAGGGTGATCGTCACTTTGCGTTCGGCCAGCAGCTTGCGCACGCGCTCGACCTGAATGTCGACGATCGGCGCCATCTCGCTCTGCCCCAGCCGGTGGAACAGCACGATCTCGTCGAGCCGGTTCAGGAATTCGGGGCGGAAATGCCCGCGCACAATCTCCATCACCTGGGGCTCGACCGAGGCGGCGGATTCGCCGTCCGCCAACGCCGTCAGATACTGGCTGCCCAGGTTCGATGTCAGCACGATGATCGTGTTGGTGAAATCGACTGTGCGGCCCTGCCCATCGGTCAGCCGCCCGTCATCGAGCACCTGGAGCAGGATGTTGAACACATCGCCGTGCGCCTTCTCCACCTCGTCGAACAGGATCACCTGATAGGGGCGGCGGCGAACCGCCTCGGTCAGCACGCCGCCTTCCTCATAACCGACATAGCCGGGAGGCGCGCCGATCAGCCGCGCGACCGCGTGCTTTTCCATGAATTCGCTCATGTCGATCCGCACCATGGCGGACGGATCGTCGAACAGAAATTCGGCCAGCGCCTTGGTCAGTTCGGTCTTGCCGACGCCGGTTGGCCCGAGGAACAGGAAGCTGCCCAAAGGCCGGTTGGGGTCCTGCAACCCGGCCCGCGCGCGGCGCACCGCGGTGGAGACTGCGCGAACCGCCTCGGCCTGACCGATCACACGCTTGCCCAGCGCTTCTTCCATCTGGAGCAATTTGGCGCGCTCGCCTTCCATCATCCGGTCGACCGGAATGCCCGTCCAGCGGCTCACGACACCGGCAATGTCGTCCGCGGTCACTTCCTCACGCAGCATCGCGCCCTCGGTCGCGCCCGCGGCCTCGTCGAGCTGACGCTGGAGCTGCGGGATCGTGCCGTATGACAGCTCGCCCGCGCGCGCGAGATTGCCGCTACGCTGCGCCTGTTCGAGTTCGAGACGGGCGGCATCGAGCTGCTCCTTCAGTTTCGCCTCAGCCGAAATCTTGTCCTTTTCCGCCTGCCAGCGTTGCGTCAGTTCGGCCGATTGCTGCTCAAGATTGGCAAGCTCACCCTCCAGCGTCGCCAGCCGTTCGCGCGAAGCCGCATCGGTCTCGCGCTTCAGCGCTTCACGCTCGATCTTCAGCTGGATGATCCGCCGGTCGAGCGTTTCGATTTCCTCGGGCTTGCTCTCCACCTCCATGCGGATCCGGCTCGCGGCCTCGTCCATTAGGTCGATTGCCTTGTCGGGCAGGAACCGCTCGGTGATGTAGCGGTGCGACAAGGTCGCCGCCGAGACGATCGCTGCATCGGTGATCCGCACGCCGTGGTGGAGCTCGTATTTTTCCTTCAGCCCGCGCAGGATGCTGATTGTATCGGGCACGGTCGGCTCGCCGACGAACACCGGCTGGAACCGCCGCTGGAGCGCGGCGTCCTT
>CAZWAL010000021.1:0-22289 GCA_964631905.1 uncultured Stakelama sp. | reverse complement strand
GCTGGTGGCGCGCGCGGTGCATGATCTGGGGCCTCGCCGTCACGCGCCATTCCTGGCAATTAATATGGCCGCCATTCCACGTGAGCTGATCGAGGCCGAGCTATTCGGTCATGAGCGCGGTGCGTTCACCGGAGCACAGGCGCGATCGGCGGGTCGGTTCGAGCAGGCGGCAGGCGGGACGTTGTTCCTCGACGAAATCGGCGACATGCCGATGGAGGCGCAGACGCGGCTGCTGCGCGTGCTGCAATCGGGGGAATTCACCACGGTCGGTGGGGCACGAACGATCCGCGCCGATGTCCGCATCGTTGCGGCCACCAACCGCGATCTGGCGCAGTTTGTGGCACAGGGGCGGTTTCGTGAGGACTTGTTCTACCGGCTGAACGTCGTGCCGATTGCCCTGCCTCCCTTGCGCGATCGTCGCCAGGATATCGCCCTTCTCGCACGTTATTTTCTCGACCAGGCAGCGCAACAGGGCCTGCCGCGCAAGCAGCTCGACGATGCTGCCACGGCATTGCTCGAAGGATATGACTGGCCCGGCAACGTCCGTGAGTTGGAAAACACGATGCGGCGCGTTGCCGTGCTCGGCCGCGATGAAGTCGTGGGCGCCGACGGTATCCAGGAAATGCTGGGCAGCTCGGCTATCCATTCGGCACCGCAATCCACCGATCCCGGGATAGCGGCTGCAGTCCGCGCCCGCCTCGATCGGCTCGGACGCGATGATCCGGCGATGCTCGACGATGGAACGCTGTATGATCGGATCATCGGCGAGGTGGAGCGCCCATTGATCGAGGCAGTGCTCGCCCGGCACGGTGGTAACCAGCTCCGCGCTGCGCGGGCGCTGGGGATCAACCGCAATACTCTACGCAAGCGGCTTGATACGCTTGGCATCGATGTGGTGTCGGTGCCCGAGGCGGATTGACCCGTTCCGGCACGACGACGCGACCTTTCAGCGCGTCGACCGGCGCGTTTATGTGTTCTCTCTGCAACAATTGCGTTGTATAAAAGCCACGATGCCGTCCCTCATCAATCAGCTGTCGCCGACACGCGTCCCCAAAAGCATTTTCGCTGTCACGCCCTTTGTCGAACTCGCGGTGCTGGCCGGGTCGGTCGCTATTGCGATTGCAACCTATTTCATCATCGATTCGGATAAATCGGTCCAGCACTTGCTGTCGCCGCCGCTCGTCGCACTGCTGCTCGTCGCCAACCTGGTGCCGGGTGTGGCGTTGCTGGTGCTGCTCGGCAGACGGGTAGCGCACCGCCGCGCTGCGATATCGCCAATCGGCGGCAGCGGTCGGCTGCATGTGCGTCTCGTCGCTTTGTTTTCGGTCATCGCGGCTGTGCCGATGCTGCTCGTGACGATCTTTGCGTCGCTGCTGTTCCAGTACGGCGTCGAGTTCTGGTTTTCGGACAAGGCGCGCCAGATGCTCGAAAACACCACGGCGCTGGCGCGTGTGTCATATGGCCAGATGCTCGATCGCTGGGAAGAGGCGACCGTCACGATGGCGGGTGATCTTTCCAACGCCTTGAACGAGCGTCAGCTCGGCGATTCCGATCTGGCAGCGGTGTTCGCTCAGCAGGTTTTCTATCGAAGCCTGTCCGAAGGCGTGATGTTCAAGGTGCTGCCGAGCGGCGAGATCCAGACCTTTGCGCTGGTCAATCCTTATGAAGTCGATCTGTCCAAGCAGATCAGCCCGATTGGCATCGCGGCAGTGCGATCGGGCAAGCGCAGCCATGTGACTGTCGGTGGCGACCGAATTCGCACGATCACGATGATCCCGGGGACGGATCAGCTTTTTCTGTACGCCGCTCGCGTTACCGATGTGAAGGTGATGGCCGATCAGACCCGGCGAGCCGATGCGGTGCTTGCCGACTATCGATCGCTGATCAAGCGATCCCGATCGCTCCAGTTACAATTTAACGCGGCACTGCTGTTCATTTCGCTGATCATCGTGGGCTTTGCCGTGTGGATTGCGCTGGCGGTTGCCGATCGATTGGTCCGTCCTGTGGGCGAACTGGTGGCGGCCGCCCGGCGGGTCGAGGGCGGGGATCTTACCGCCAGGGTCGCGGCGCCTACCACGCAGGACGAGGTCGGCACGCTCGCCAATGCCTTCAATGCGATGACAAGCCGGTTGCAGGAACAAACGAGCGCGCTCGTCAGCGCCAATGATCAGCTTGACAGTCGCCGGGCGCTGATTGAGGCAGTGATGTCTGGCGTGACGGCGGGCGTGATCTCGATCGGCCATGACGGCGTGGTGCGGCTGATCAACAGCTCGGCGATCGCCTTGCTTGGCGTGGGGGAGAATGTTCCCGTCGGCCAGGCGCTTTCGACGGTATCGGCGGACCTTGATACACTGCGACACGGCGATGCACGTGAGGCGGTGATCCAGATCACTGCGCGGGGCGAGGCGCGGACGCTGGCAGTGAAGATTACCGGCGACGAAGACGGGCAGGTGCTCACCTTCGATGATATCACGCAGCAACTGCTCGATCAGCGCCGTGCCGCCTGGTCGGACGTTGCCCGCCGGATCGCACACGAAATCAAGAACCCGCTGACCCCGATCCAGCTCGCTGCAGAACGGCTGCAGCGACGCTATGGCAAGCAAATTGACGCAGACGACGGCACGTTCAAACGATTGACCGAAACGATCGTGCGCCAGGTGGGCGATTTGCGCCGGATGGTCGACGAATTCTCCTCCTTTGCGCGCATGCCCAAACCCGTGTTCCGCGAGGAATCATTGGTCGATATCGGTCGTCAGGCCTTGTTTCTGCATGAAGTGGCGCACAGCGATATCCGGTTCGAACTGGTTCATGATGAGCCGCCGCCGTTGCTGGTGTGCGACCGCCGCCAGATCGGCCAGGCGTTGACCAACATCGTAAAAAACGCCGTCGAGGCGATCGAAGCGGTCGAAGTCGAATCGCCGCGTGAAGTCGTTATGACGCTGTCGCAGGCCAACGAAGGGCGCCAGGTGAGCATTTCGGTGGCTGATAGCGGGGTGGGCCTGCCGTTCGAACGCGATCGGATCATCGAACCCTATATGACCACCCGAGCCCGCGGCACCGGCCTTGGCCTCGCGATCGTCAAAAAGATCGTCGAGGAGCATTTTGGCACGATGTCGTTCAGCGACCGAGATGGCGGTGGCACGATTGTGACGATGACGTTCGATGCCGCCATGCTGGCGACTCTGGATAGCGGCGCGGAATCGGACGTTAATGCCGATCAGGAAAGTCGCTTGTCGGCCCTTACAAGAAATCGGAACAGCTGATGGCGATCGATATTCTAGTCGTCGATGACGAGCTCGATATCCGCGAACTCGTCGCCGGAGTGCTCGAGGATGAAGGTTATGAGACGCGTTGTGCCGCCGATAGCGATGCCGCGCTGGAGGCGATCGCGACCCGCCGCCCGTCGCTGGTGCTGCTCGATGTATGGTTGAAGGATTCGCGGCTCGACGGGCTTGAATTGCTGGACGAACTGAAGCGGCGTGACCCGACGATTCCCGTGCTGGTGATTTCAGGGCACGGCAATCTCGATACCGCGGTGTCGGCGATCAGGCGTGGGGCGGCCGATTTCATCGAAAAGCCGTTTGAAGCCGAGCGCCTGCTCCTGCTGGTCGAGCGGGCGACCGAGACCGAACGATTGAAGCGCGAAATCGCATCACTTCGGGCGTCCGCCGGTCGGGAAGATGATCTCACTGGTAATTCGGGCGCGATCAATGCCGTGCGTGCCACCCTGAAGCGCGTCGCCTCCACCGGCAGCCGGGTGCTGGTGATGGGGGGCGCCGGCGTCGGCAAGGAAGTCGCCGCGCGGCTGCTGCATGCTTGGAGCACACGCGCGGCTGCGCCCTTCGTGGTGGTGAGCGCCGCGCGGATGACTCCGGAGCGGGTCGAGGAGGAATTGTTCGGCGTGGAGGAGGGGGGGTATGTTGTTCGCCCCGGTCTGCTCGAGCAGGCACATGGCGGCACGTTGTTCCTCGACGAAATAGCCGATATGCCGTTGGCGACGCAGGGCCGAATCTTGCGCGTTCTAACCGAACAAAGCTTTACCCGGGTCGGCGGACAGCGACAGGTGCGGGTTGATGTGCGGGTGGTGTCGGCCACGGCGCGCGATCTGACGATGGAAATCGCCGAAGGGCGGTTTCGGGAGGACCTTTATTACCGATTGAATGTGGTGCCGGTCGTTATTCCCGGTCTTGCCGAGCGTCGCGAGGATATTCCCGCGCTGGTCAAACACTTCGTAGCGCATTACGCTGCCCAGCGCCGTGTGCCGACTCCGGAAGTGGCGCCCGACGCCATGGTTGCACTGCAAAGCTATGAATGGCCTGGAAATGTGCGCCAGTTACGCAATGTCGTGGAACGCACCGTCATTCTGGCGCCGGGCGACCGGATCGGGCGGATCGATGTCGATCTGCTACCGGCCGAAGTGCTTGGCGATCGCGGTGATCTTGGCGCAGCAGGGACGAACGCGATTATGGGATCACCGCTTCGCGAAGCACGCGAAACATTTGAGCGAGAATATCTGCGCGTCCAGATCAGGCGGTTTTCCGGCAATATTTCGCGTACGGCGACATTCATTGGCATGGAGCGATCAGCGCTGCACCGAAAATTGAAGTTGCTTGGGATCACCGAAACACGCGACGAGTGAGCGCGCCGCGCGCTATGGACCTTGGCCACCGGGCTTCCTAGATTAGGCGCGCGGCTGGTCACCCAATTAGCGACCGATACAATCCGACGCCGGGAACCGGCGCACTGCGGGGTACATTCCGCCAATAACAAGGAAGCCGATATGGCCGACAAACAGACATCGCTCCAAGACCTGTTCCTGAATGCGCTGCGTCGTTCGAAAGCACCCGTGACGATGTTCCTCGTCAAAGGCGTGAAGCTGCAGGGTATTGTGACATGGTTTGATAACTTTTCGGTCCTGTTGCGCCGGGACGGTCAGTCGCAGCTTATCTACAAGCACGCCATTTCTACGATTATGCCGTCGGGCCCGGTCGATGTTGAATCGATCCTCGACGCGGTTGGAGAAGCGCAGCGCAAGCAACCGTTATTGCAGGAAATATTCCTGAACGCGGTGCGCAAGTCCGAAGATCCGGTGACCATGTTTTTGGTCAATGGCGTCATGCTGCAGGGGCAGATCGCGGCATTCGACCTGTTCTGCATGCTGTTGCAGCGCGATGGCATGGCGCAGCTGGTGTACAAACACGCCGTGTCGACGATCCAGCCAGCCCATCCGCTGAACCTGGCCGAAGAAACAACCGACACGGACGACGATTGAGTACCGGGTTTGACCGGGACCGCGATGATTTTGCGCGCGGAGCCCGCGCCGTTATCGTCCTGCCCGAACATGGGCTGAATCCGCGCGACGCCGATGCTCGATTGGCAGAGACGGCTGGGCTTGCCGAGGCGATTGGCTTGGTCGTCGTCGACCGGGTGGCCGTGCGTGTGCGCGCGCCCAAGCCCGCCACCTTGATCGGCAGTGGCCAGATCGAAACGATCGCAGCGGCGGTACGGATGGAAGAAGCGGGGCTCGTGATCTTCGATGCGGCCCTTACGCCCGTACAGCAGCGCAATCTGGAAAAGGCGCTGGAAGCCAAGGTGATCGACCGGACCGGTTTGATCCTCGAGATTTTCGGCGAGCGCGCGGCAACTGCGGAGGGGCGGTTGCAGGTGGAACTTGCCCATCTCGATTATCAGGCCGGCCGACTGGTGCGCAGCTGGACTCACTTGGAACGCCAGCGTGGCGGCTTCGGCTTTCTGGGTGGCCCGGGTGAAACACAGATTGAGGCCGATCGCCGTCTGATCCGCGACCGGATGGCGCGGCTGAAACGAGAGTTAGAGGCGGTGACGCGGACACGTGGCCTTCATCGTGATCGTCGCCAGCGCGCGCCATGGCCGGTGGTCGCGCTGGTTGGTTACACCAACGCCGGAAAATCCACGTTATTCAATCGGGTAACGGGTGCTGACGTCATGGCGGAAGATCTGTTGTTTGCCACGCTTGATCCGACGCTAAGGCAGATATCGCTGCCCGGAATCGACAAGGCGATCCTTTCTGACACTGTGGGGTTCGTCTCCGATCTGCCCACCCAGCTGGTGGCCGCGTTCAAGGCGACGCTGGAGGAGGTGGTGTCGGCAGATTTCCTGATCCATGTCCGCGATATTGCGCACCCCGACAGTGCCGCGCAGTGCGCCGATGTCGAAAAGGTGCTGCGTGAGATTGGCGTGGCAGACACGACACCACGGTTGGAAGCGTGGAACAAGCTAGACCTCTTGTCGGGCGATGCGCGCGCCGACGTGATCGGTGATGCCGAACGGCGCGACGATGTGATCCTGATCTCCGCGCTGGACGGGGAAGGGGTCAGCGACTTGCTCACCCGTGTTGCGGCGCGGTTGACCGAGGGACATCGGCGGTACCAGGTATCGCTGGCATCGTCCGACGGCGCGGGGGCAGCCTGGCTGCATGCGCATGGTGAGGTCATCGAATCGGTCGTCGAGGGTGACGCTGCCGTTTACGATGTGCGACTGGCAGCGCGCGATTATGAGCGGTTCATGCAGCGGTCGATTTGACCCTTTGCCAAAGCGCTTCCTTCTGATCCAGCGTCAAGTCTTCGAAAGCGTCGCCAGCAATTGTTTCCATCGCACGGAAACGACGTTCGAATTTGGTGTTGGCGTGGCGAAGGGCGGCTTCGGCATCGACCCCGAGATGCCGTGCCCAGTTGACGACGGCGAACAACAGGTCGCCGATTTCCTCAGTGCGGTGATCGTCACTTGCGGCGCTTTCGACTTCGGCGATTTCCTCATCGATTTTCGCGCGCGGTCCGACAGTGTCGGGCCAGTCGAAACCGGTGCGCGCGGCACGCTTCTGCAGCTTTTCAGCGCGCATCAGTGCGGGCAAGCCGCGCGCGACACCGTCAAGCGCGCCGGAAGTCGCCTTGGCCGCCCGTTCATCGGCCTTGATTTGTTCCCATAGGTGAGGGCCGGCGCGATCGCGTTCTTCATCGGTGCCAAAGATATGCGGGTGGCGGCGCTCCATCTTGTCGCTGATCGCGGCAACGACGTCGGCGAGCGCGAAGTGACCGGCTTCTTCGGCCATTCGGCTATGGAACACGACCTGGAGCAGCAGATCACCGAGTTCATCCTTCAGGTCGTCCATATCGCCGCGCTCGATCGCGTCGGCGACTTCGTGCGCTTCCTCAATCGTATATGGGGCGATCGATGCAAAGTCCTGCGCAAGATCCCATGAACAGCCTGTATCGGGGTCACGCAGCTGCGCCATGATGGTTACGAGCCTGTCAACCATGATGGGGGCCTTTCTGGATCATCGACCTATCAGTACGATAATATACATTATGTTAAACTGGTCTTACTTTGCCGTATGAGGTTCGAGGATCATTCTGTCCCCCTCGACCCGCCAGCTTTTCAGCGACGACAGGAAGTTCATCCCGATCAAACCATCGCCGAAGGTCGGAGCGACGCTCACTGATAATTCATTGGCATGGATTGGTCCCACATCGAACGATGTGACCGTCGCGCGCTTCGCCACGATCGTGCCGTTTGCCGTGTCGACGATGGTGCCAAATGGATCGCTGACTTCGATCCCGGCGGCGCTCGCTGTTGTTTCCGAGATCGCCGTTACGGTTGCGCCGCTATCGATCAGCATGCGCTGACGGTGCCCGTTGATCGACACCGTCGTCCAGAAATGGCCGTCATCGCTGCGCTGGATGACGACCGTGCTGCCGCTGACCTGCTGGTCGACCAGCCCAAGTGCCACCGGTACATCGCTGAGCCTGGCGCCGTTGCGTCGTGCCGCCGTAACCGCCAACAGCGCGACCGCAAAGATTGCGGCCCAGGCCGCCGCCATTTTCAGCGTCGCGCTGATTGGCAAACGGCGCGCCAGCAGCGCACTGAGCGGTAGAATGAGCATCAACGCGATCATTGCGGCAGAAAAGGCGGTATCGCCGTTCATGCGCTCAGCTCCAGTCCATCATAGCCGGGCTCAACCCCGGCGGGCAGCGCCGCGACCAGCGTATCATAGTCCATCGTCTGATCCATATGGATCAGCGCGGCGCGCTTTGGCCTTAGCGCTTCGATCTGCGCCAAGGTGTAATCGAGGTGCGCATGCGACGGATGCGGTGCACGGCGGAGCGCATCGACCACCCAGATGTCGAGATCGCTATACAGTGCCGTCATGGCGGGCGTGACGGCATGGAAATCAGTCGCGTAGCCGATGGTGGCGCCACCGGATTCAAACCGCAGGCCGGCACTCATAATGGCGCCATGTGGCTGATCGGCGACTGAGACAGTGATATCGCCGATGATAATCCGATCGGGCAGCTCTTCGCCGGCAATCGTTGGCGGGTATCCTGTCCGACCGGAAAAGGCATAGCTGAACCGGCTCTGTAGGTGCGCCAGCGTTTCGGTTCGAGCCAACCCTCGCACCGGCGCACCGCGGGCGTGATAGAGCTGACGCAGGTCGTCGATGCCATGGCAGTGGTCAGCGTGATCATGCGTCCAGATCACCGCGTCGACTTGCCCGACATTCGCACGCAATAACTGTTCGCGCATATCGGGGCTTGTATCGACCAGAATGCGGGTCGACGCTGTTTCGATCAATACCGAGGCGCGGGTCCGCCGGTTGCGTGGGTTGGCAGGGTCGCATAGCCCCCAGTCATTACCGATCCGGGGCACGCCCGATGAGGTGCCGCTCCCCAGGATATGCACCTTCATGACGTCACTTTGGTAAACAGCCGGTGAAAATTGGCACTGGTCGCGGCTGCCAGCGTCTTGACGTCAATGCCGCGCAGATCCGCCAAAAACCGCGCCGTATCAGCAACAAACGCCGGTTCGCCGGTCTTACCGCGATGCGGCACCGGGGCCAGAAAAGGCGAATCGGTTTCGATTAGCAGCCGGTCAATCGGCACCCGCACGGCGGTTGCCTGAAGCGCCTTTGCATTCTTGAACGTCACGATGCCCGAGATCGAAATGTAGAACCCCAGGTCGAGCGCGATATCGGCAAAAGCATCGCTGGCGGTAAAGCAATGGATGACGCCGGGATATGCCCCCTTCCCCATTTCGTCACGCAGAATGGCGGCGGTATCGTCCTCGGCCTCACGGGTGTGGACGATGATCGGCAGCCCGGATTCGCGGGCAGCGGCGATATGGGCGCGAAAGCTCGTTTGCTGCTGGTCGCGGTCGCTATGGTCGTAATAATAATCGAGCCCGCTTTCGCCAATGCCGACAACGCGGGGATGCTGCGCGCGAGCAACCAATTTGGCCGTATCGACATGGGCATGGCTGTCCGCCTCATGGGGGTGAATGCCGACCGTCGCCCAGATATCTTCCTCGCGCTCGGCGATGCCGATTACATCGTCCCATTCGCTTTCGCGTGTGGAGATGGTCAGCATTTTGCCGACCCCAGCCGCGCGCGCACGTTCCAGCACATCCTGCTGTTGTTCCACCAAGCCTTTGTAATTCAAGTGACAATGGCTGTCGATGAAGGTCATGCAACAGCCTCCACCGGCACCTCTAGCCGGGGGAAAAGCGGCGCAGGCTGGTCGAGGCGGAAGCCGCTCTCCGCCAGTGGGGAGTACCAGTGGCTGGCAATGCCTTCCGGCGTGCGCAGGGCAGGATCGATGCCCATCGCGTCGAGCAGTTTGTTGGCGCTGCCGGGGATTACCGGCAGGATCGCCACGGCGAGCTGCGCGATGCAAATATAAAGCGTCGCGAGCACCGTCTCCATCCGCTCTGGATCGGTCTTTTTCAGCGCCCAGGGGGCTTGCTCGTCGACATAGGCATTGCAGGCGAACACTGCCTGTATCCATGCCTCGGTGGCCTGTGACAGCGCGAGATCGGCAAAGGCATGCGGCATCGTTTCACGGACCGTTGTGTCAACAAGCGTGAACAGGGCGGAATCGGCGGGCGTGTGACCCCGGATCTGGGGCAGATAGGCGTCGCAATTCTTGAAAATCTGCGACAGCGTCCGCTGTGCTAAATTGCCAAAACTGTTTGCCAGATCGGCATTGGCGCGCGTCACAATCGCCTCGGCCGAAAAGCTGCCATCCTGCCCGAAACTGATATCGCGCAGCAGAAAATAGCGCAGCGCGTCGACACCATAGAGCCGGGCCAGATCGAGTGGATCGACGACATTGCCCGCCGATTTGCTCATCTTCTCGCCCGATCGACTGAGCACGAAACCATGGCCGTAAACCGCCTTGGGTAGCGGCAATCCGGCGGACATCAAAAAGGCGGGCCAATACACCGCATGGAAACGCACGATATCCTTGCCGATCAGGTGCAGATCGGCTGGCCAGCGTTTCGCAAATTCGCCTTGCGCGTCGTCAGGATAGCCAAGGCCCGTGATGTAGTTGGTCAGCGCGTCGACCCATACATACATGACATGCCCGGGACTGCCCGGCACCGGCACGCCCCAATCGAAACTGGTGCGCGATACCGACAGGTCGGATAGCCCACCCTCGACAAAGCGCAGCGTCTCATTCCGGCGGCTTTCGGGCTGGATGAATTCGGGATGGGCGGCATAATGATCGAGCAGCGGCTGCTGATATTTCGACAGGCGGAAAAACCAGGTTTCCTCGGCCGTCCAGTCCACTGGTGTCCCCTGCGGCGACAGTTTGACGCCCCCTTCCCCCTCGACCAGTTCCTTCTCGTCGTAAAAGGCTTCGTCGCGGACAGAATACCAGCCTTCATAGCGATCGAGATACAGATCGCCCGAATCTGCCATCGCCTGCCACAGCCCCTGGCTGGCGGCATAATGATCGTCATCGGTGGTACGGATGAAACGGTCATAGCTGATGTTAAGTGCGTCAGCCATTTCACGGAAATGGCCTGACATTTCGGTCGCCAGCGCGCGCGTTTCCATACCCCGATCACGCGCGGTCTGCACCATTTTCAGGCCGTGTTCGTCAGTGCCCGTCTGAAACCGCACGTCGCGCCCCGCCTGGCGGTGAAAGCGTGCGATCGTATCAGCGGCAATCGCTTCATAGGCATGGCCGATATGCGGCCGCCCATTGGGGTAATTGATTGCGGTGGTGATGTAATAGGGTTCGGCCATCCCGCGTCCCTAGAGCATCATGGCGGCCAATTGAAGCCTAGCGCGCTGCCAGTTTCGCGACGAGCCCGGCCATTTCGTATACGGTCGCTTGCTGATCGAGCGACAGCGCTCGCGCACTGATCGCCAGCGCGCGCGCACCATCATAGGCATCGAGTGCTGCTTTCAGAGAGTCCCCCGTACGATCCGCGCTCGCCTCTGCAATGAAGCTCGGCACCCGGTCAAGGAACGCCTCGTACCGCGGCTGAGCAGCCTTCAGTGCCAGCGCTTTTGCCAATTTGCTGCGATGGGCGTTGGTGCGATCGCCATCACGCGCAATTGCCGTCATGACGCCATCGAGCGCCGCCATATCAAGCCCTGCATAGCCAAGCGCGCGACCGGGAGAGCCATCGCCTGCGCGGACCAATGCGTCGATTTCTGCATCACTCGCGCCGGGTAAATGGCCACGCAGAATGTCCGCCATTACCTCATCATCGAGCGGATCGAACCGCAAGCGACGGCAACGCGACCGGATCGTTGGGAGCAAGCGTCCCGGCGAGTGGCTGATGAGGAGAAAGATCGTGCCCGCAGGCGGCTCTTCGAGATTTTTCAACAGGGCATTCGATGCGCCAGGTCGCTCGAGGTCGTCGACCGAATCGATCAAGATCACCCGGCGCGGCGACATTGACGGGGTGGTCGCGAACACCGGTTGCAGCGCCCGAACCTGCGCGATGGTGATCGATCGGGCCAGATCCTGACCGGGCTTGTCGGGATCCTTGGGCAGCCGGACGAGCTCGCGGTAATCCGGGTGCGATCCGGCGGCGATCAGCGCGCGGGTCCGATCGTCGTCCGGCACATCGAAGCCAGGCCCGAAGACATTGGGTCGCGCCGCTTCGGCAAGCATGCGCAGCGCAGCGATCCGCGCGAAGCTTGCCTTGCCGACGCCCTGCGGCCCGGTGAGCAGCCATGCATGGTGCAGCGCGCCACTTTCCATGGCGGCCAGCAGGGCTGCATGCGCGTCACCGTTGCCGACCGGCAGGGTCATGGCAGCAAATCGGCGAGCTGATCGAGAATCGCTGCCGTCACCGCATCGGGGATCGCGCTGGCATCGATCAACCGGCAGCGATCGGGTTCCTGCAGGGCGATCCGGCGAAAGGCCGCGGCAACATCAGCGTGAAAATCGTCCCCGCGCGCCGCGAACCGGTCAGCAGCGGCACCATCCCGAGTGGCGGCGCGGGCGCGGCCTTCGTCGATCGGCACTTCGAGGATCAGGGTTCGATCAGGCAACAGCCCACCTGTGCCAAAACCGTGGATGGCAAGGACAGCGGCGTCATCGATGCCACCGCCCACCCCTTGATAAGCGCGCGTGCTGTCGATGAACCGGTCGCAGATCACCCAATGCCCGGCCCCGAGCGCTGGTCTGATCCGCTTTTCGACATGATCGGCCCGGGCGGCGGCAAAGAGTAATGTTTCGCTATACGCGCTCCAGCGGTTGACATCGCCCTGCATCAACAGGCCGCGGATCGCCTCTGCGCCTTCGGTGCCGCCCGGTTCGCGGGTGACGAGCGTCTGAATGCCGCGATCGGCGAGGGCTGCGGCGAGCCGCGCGACCTGCGTCGATTTGCCGGCCCCTTCGCCGCCTTCCAGCGAAATGAAGCGCCCCGGGGCGGTGTCCGCGTTCACATGCCAAACAAGGACAAAAGGCCTGCCCAAGCACGCCCGAAAAACCCGGCTTCGGCAACGTCGGTCTCGGCGACGAGCGGCAGCCGCTGCGGTTCCATGTCGGGTGACATCACGACGAGGTCAGCGATATGCTGCCCCTTCTTGATCGGCGCCTTGATGGGGCCGTCGTACACCACCCGCAGCTGCAAATCGGGAACGGCGCCACCTGGCAATGTTGCGGTCAGATCTCGCGGTGCAACCAGATTGACGCGGGTAACGGCACCGCCCTGCACCTCTGCGGACTCCACCTTGCGCCCCGCCTTGACGATCGGCTTGGCCTGCCACGCGCGAAAGCCCCAGTCCATGAAGCGGACCGATTCACTGATTCGCTGGTTGAAGCTCGTGAGGCCGGCCATCACCATCACCAGCCGTCGCCCGTTCTGTTCAGCAGAGCCCGTAAAACCATAACCGGCTTCCTCGGTGTGCCCGGTCTTCAGCCCATCGGCACCCGCGACACGCCCGAGCAGGGGATCACGATTGGCCTGCGTGATGGCCTGGCCTGACCCCATCGTCTTGCCCCAGGTGAAGTTGGGCTTGGAATAAAACTCCTTGTAGAGCTTGGGAAACTTCTGGATCGTGGCGGTGGCGAGCGCCGACAGGTCGCGCGCGGTGACATAGGTGACGCCGCCATCGGGCCAGCCGTTTGAGTTACCGAAATGGCTGTTCCGCAGACCGAGCTTTTTCGCCTGCTCGTTCATCCGCGAGACGAACGCTTCCTCGGTTCCCGAAATCCCTTCCGCAAGGACAACACAGGCATCGTTACCGGACAAGGTGATAATACCATAGAGCAGATTGGCGACGCTGACATTCTCGTTGACTGAGAGGAACATCGTCGAACCAGCTGCAGGGCCGTGCCATTTTTTCCACGTCTCCGGCCGGACGGTGAAGGTCTGGTCCAGCTTCAGCTCGCCGCGGCTGATCATGTCGAAGGCGACATAGACCGTCATGATCTTGGCCATCGAAGCTGGTGGCATCCGCCGGTCGGCATCCTTGGCATAGAGCACGGCACCGCTCGAGAGATCCTGCATGAAGGCAACGGGCGCTGGCGTATCGAATGGAGGTTTCGCGGCATCGGCGGGCAACGCTATCAGCGATGTGGCGAGCAACAGGGCGGCGGCGGTTTTCTTCATCGGCGGGGTAGGTTCCATCTGGTCGTCACAGGAAATAGCAGGTGATCAGTCGCGGACGATACGCGCGTCGCCATAGCCGCGCTGGGCGATCTCGGCACGGGCGCGTTCGGCGCTTGTCGCGTCGGCATAGGGGCCCAGACGGACGCGGTAAACACCATTGCCCGCCTGCACCATGCCACCGATGCTTTCAGCAAGCGCGTTCGCTCGTTCGGCTGACGACAGGGCAGCGATCTGAACAAAAATGCCGGAACGCGACGGGCGCACGGGTACTGTCCGACCCGGTTCGGGATAGGGCGCGCCCACACCAGGTCGGGCAGCCCTGACCGGTTGCGCAGATCGCGCGGGTTCATCGCGCGCGACGCCGCGTGGAGCAGAGGGCAGTCGTTTACGAAGCGCACGGAGCAGCACCGGCGGGGCATCGATCCGCTCGGTAGCCGGTCGTCCGTCGCGCAGCGCGGCCTGGTCCACCCCGGGCGGATCGATACGCCGCACGCGAACGCTGAGCGATGCTGCGCTGCCGCCGCCAAGTGCCTGTGCCGCGCCGGATGACAGGTTGAGCAGCCAGCCGTCGCGCGGCCGAACACCGTCCACGATGATGACGATAATCGTCTTGCCGTTGTCGAGCGCGGTCAGTTCGATGAAACTGCCGATCGGCAGCGTCGCATGGGTGGCGCTGATCGCGGGCGACAGATCAGCCTCTCCCATCACCGCGGCATAGCCGACGGTATCGTAGCGTGCGGGTCCCTGTGGCGGGGGCGGCATATCGGCTTCCACCGAATAGCCCGCCGCCTGCGGGCCGATTGCCGCGGGCGACAGCGGCGCCAGCGACGCGATCGACTGCGGATCACCCCCGCCCCCGCACCCGGCAAGCATCACCAGTAAAGCAGCGGCAATTGCTGGCTTCGGGGGATCAGCGCTCAACGGCGTCCGCCAGCAAGCCAACCGAGAGCGCGTAAAAATTGGAGCAGTTATAATCAAGGATCACCCGGTAATTGCTCGTCAACAGATAGCCGGTCTTGCCGGGCCCATCAGGCTCCAGCAATGTCGCCTGCACCTGATCGTTCGGCCATGTGCGATCGAGCGGGATCAGGCCTAACGCGCGCCATTCAGCCATTGATTTCCAGCCGCTATGCCGTTCGAACACGCGGGCGCAGCGTGGTGCGACGGTGCGGTTGCGAATGGCCTGTCGATCGATCGACGCCGGTACCGCCACGGCAAAGCCCCAGGGTTGTCCGGCCCGCCAGCCGGCGTTCGCAAAATAATTCGCAATCGACGCGAGCGTATCGGCCTCGTTCGTCCAGATATCCGCTCGACCATCGCCATCCCCGTCGCGCGCGAGGCGGATGTAGACCGATGGCAGGAATTGCGGATTGCCCGTCGCGCCCGCCCAGCTGCCTTTCAACTGGCTGCGCGGGACACCCCGATCAATCATCTGCAAGGTTGCGATGAACTCGGCCGAAAACAGCTCGCGCCGACGCCCTTCATAAGCGAGCGACGCCAGCGCACGCGGAAGATCGAAATTACCCGTCACTGCGCCATAATTGGTTTCATGCCCCCAGATGGCGATCATGATCGATTCCGGAACGCCGGTCTCGCGCTCGATCGCGGCAAGGCGTGGACGCAGCGACTGGTAAGCCTGCCGACCGCGGTTGATCCGCGCACTATCGACATGGCGCTCCTTATAGGGTGCGAAATCGGGGATGGGTGCGTTGGGATTGGCACCCGGCTGTGCCCGATCAAGCTCGACGACCCTGTCGCTATAGGTGAGCGTGGGGATAACCGCATCGATCGTCGACCGGCTGACGCCGCGCGCCTGGGCCTGCGCCGCCAGTGTCTGCAGATAGGCCTGAAACCCCGCCTCGTCCTGCGCGGTTGCACTGCTCCCCAGTGCCACCCACGCGAGCAGCCCGGCGGCTGATGCCGCGATTCGACGCAAAACGGGGAATGCATTCGCCATAGCCGATATGTGCCACAGCGCCCGCACGACATGAACCCCCCGCGACACCGCTATTGCACAAAAGATCATACCCGGCGTAAAGCCCCGGCCCGTCAAGTGGACAGGTGGCCGAGTGGTTTAAGGCAGCGGTCTTGAAAACCGCCGTGGGTGCAAGCTCACCGTGGGTTCGAATCCCACCCTGTCCGCCAACGATGGTGTGGCCTGCCGGCCTATACTACATCGGCTTCCAGCACAGCGCCTTGATTTCGGGATGATCGTTGCACGCCACCCGCGTAATCGACGAATCATTCTTCACCTGAATCATCCAGTCGCCCGATCCTTCGCAACGCACATTCCAGAAGGCGAGGCCGTCACGGCTGCCGACAAAGAATGATCGCTTCACCTGTGCGCAGGGCTGGCCGGATTTGGTCATCAGCTTGCCGAGCATCGTGGCGCGGGCGGGCCCCTTCAGTGCCGGCAGGCTTTCTGCAAAGGCATTGCGCGTCGGGAACGGCTTTACCGGCGGCGCGACGACGATCTTTTCGTCGCGCGGCAGGCTGGCGATCAGTGAGTGGGCCGCATAGGCAATCACCACACCAAATCCCAGAGTCATCAGGACCGATTTCAGGCTGAACATCGGAAAAGCAAAGCCGCATGCCGGGCACATCGTCGCCTCGTCGCGGACCGAAATCTTGCATTTCGGGCAGGATTTCATCGGTGCCTCAGCTCAGCTAGCCTTGCGAGCGGTCTGGTCGAGCTCAATCAACGCGTCGAAGGCCTCTTGGGCGAGCGGTTCCTGAAACTGGCAGCCGGCGGCGAAATCATCCGACCAGATGATGCTTGCGGCAACCGGGCCAACTTGCGGCAAGGTGAGCCAGATCATCGAGCCCACCCGGAGCGTCGAATAGGTCTGCAAACGGGCGCCGAACGGCGAAAGATCAACGACGCGGCACAGGGTGCGATCAAGCCCGCCCCGGCCGATGCGGGCGTCGAGCGACACCGGCGCGCGCGGGCTGCGGCGCCGTCCATTTGTTTCAGCAGGCTCGAATTCGGCAGCGAACATCGGCAATCCTCATGGGTGTCATGGGAAAGCCTATCGCGACAGGGCTAACGCGCCGTTAACGACGACGCGTCAGCCAAGGCGTTGTTCTTACTTTTTGCCGAGCGACAAGCCGCCAAAGCGCTTGTTGAAGCGCGCGACCTGGCCACCGCTGTCCATCAGACGCGAATTACCGCCAGTCCATGCAGGGTGCGCGAGCGGATCGATTTCCAGCGTCATCAGATCGCCTTCCTTGCCCCAGGTCGAGCGCGTCTGATAGCTGGAGCCATCGGTCATCTGCACGGTGATGAAGTGATATTCGGGATGGGTATCTTTTTTCACGACTGAATGCCTTTGTCAGTGGCTGGTTACCGACCAGCCGGACGTTTCGGAGGCGCGCGCCTAGCATGGTCTGTCGTTGGCTGCAATCACGGTATCGCGGCGGCTGAAGGGTGCGCGTTCATCCTGCCAGTCCGACCAGCTTCTCGCTATCATCCCACAAGGCCGCACAGGCCGCCTCGTCGCGCGCAAGCGATGAGGGTTCGCGCACAATGGCGCGGCGCCTTTCCATCGACCAGTACAGCCCCCGCCCGCCTGCTTTTGCCGGATCGATCGCAAGGGACGCTAACGCGCGGCCGGAGATGACCGAAGTGCTCACGCGCGGGCCGCGGATCAACACGGGCAAGATGTGGCGGAACAGCCATTTGGCGACCGCGCCATAGCTTCGCGCAAGGCCTGTACCGGGCACAAACCCCGGATCGAAGGCGAGCATCGTCAGATCGGGGCGGTCAGCGGTGCGCAAGGCGAGTTCGCGGATGGTCATTACATTACACAATTTCGACGTCGAATATGCACGTCGGCCTGCAACGCCGGCATTGGCATCTCGCTGCGGATCGGTGTCGGGGAACGCCAAACGCATCGCATTGGCGTGGTGCGGCGCCGGAATGCCGGTTTCATGCGCAGGATCGTGCGTCCCGCTTGAGGTCAGAACAATGCGGCCTGCAGTGGCAATGATGCCGACTAATCGCCGCAGGAGCAGGTAATGGGCAAGGTGATTGGTCGCGAAGGTTAGTTCATATCCCTGCGCGCTGCGCTTCGGTGCGTTCAACTGGATGCCCGCATTGCCGATAAAGGCGTCGACTGGCCCGAGAGCGCGAACGGCATCCGCAAAACGGTTCACGCTAGCCAGATCCGCCATATCGAGCGGCAATGCCGTTACGCGACCGCTCAATGGTCTCGGTAATGTTTCGGGGCGTCGCGCGCCGATGATCAGCGATACCCCCGGGCTCGCGATCAATGCCTGAGCTGCATGTAATCCGATGCCGCTCGTGGCACCTGTCATCACAATCCGCATATCCAATCCTTTGGTTGGTCAACCGACCAATACAGGATGACGCGCAGTGTGACAATGGTAGCGGACGGTTTTTCCTAGGTTAAAGGAGGCGGGGTTCGCTTACCCACATCGCGGCGGCTTGCTCGATGATCTCGCCTGCCGTTTCGATCGGGAAAGACGGATCGTTGATCCAGGCAAGCATGATGCCGTCAAACGCTGCCTTCAATGTCGCCGCTAGGTCAAGGTCTGGAGCGGTCGCAACCGCCTCTCCTCGGCCCGCGGCGAACACCAGCGCGACTTCTTCCACCGCAGCGCGGTTAATGTCAGCCATTACATTGGCAAGCGTTGGTTCCGTCATCGCGCGCGCTGCCAGCGCGAGCCGCACCTTAAAGAAATCGCGGTCGGGCTGGATCGCCTCGCGCGCAGCCGCGAAGAACGCCTCAAACTGCCGATGCGGCAAGGTTGCCAGCCGTCGGTCGCGATTGCGCGCGAGGTAATCATCCAGGCCCCGGCGAAGCGCTGCCTCCAGCACCGCTTCCTTGGTGGCGAAATGATAATGAACGAGGCCGGGCGTCACCCCTGCCTCGGCCGCGATCACCTTGACGCTTGCCGCCTCCAGCCCGTCGCGCGCAACGACGCGAAACGCCGCATCGATCAATCGATCGCGCGTCGACCCTGCCGCTGTCGATGCAGGCAACTGGGGTTCAGGCATCACCACCCGGTGGGCTTGCCCTTATTCTGCTGGTCGAGCCACTTCTTCAGCGGCGCGAAATAGGCCGCCATCGGCTTTGCCGACATCTCCCGGCTGCCGGTAAAGGCCTGCAGCGCTTCGGGCCAAGGCTTTGACTGGCCAAGCTCCAGCATCGCATTCAGCCGCTGGCCGACTTCCTTGTTGCCATAAAAGGAACAGCGATGAAGCGGCCCTTTCCACCCGGCCTGCTTGCATGCTGCCTCATAAAACTGAAACTGCAGCAACCGGGCAAGGAAATAGCGGGTATAGGGCACCGCCCCAGGCACGTGATATTTTGCACCGGGATCAAAGCGGGTGTCATCGCGCGCGACCGGGGGTACGATGCCCTGATATTTCAGCCGCATCGCATTCCATGCGCTTTCATAAGCCTTTGGCTTGATCTCGCCTGAATAGACGCCCCAGCGCCAGCGATCGATCAGCAGCCCGAACGGCAGGAACGCGACCTTGTCCATTGCCTGTTTCAGCAACAGGCCAATGTCCTTGTCAGGGCTCGGCACCTTTTCCTTCGCCAGCAAGCCGATATCGACCAGATATTGCGGCGTAATCGACAATGCGACGAAATCGCCGATCGCTTCATGGAAACCGTCATTCGCGCCGTTTTTGTAGAGATAGGGCTGCGCCTTATAGGCGCGCTGATAGTAATTGTGGCCAAGCTCATGATGGATGGTGACGAAATCGTCGCCATTCACCTTGGTGCACATCTTGATCCGGATATCATCCTGGTTGTCGAGATCCCAGGCCGATGCGTGGCAAATGACCTCTCGGTCAGCGGGCTTGGTGATCTGTGATCGCGCCCAGAAGGTGTCGGGCAAAGGCGCCAGGCCAAGCGAGGAATAGAAGCCCTCCCCCGCGCGCACCATCTTGATGGGGTCGAAACCCTTTTCCTTCAGCAGTTCACCGGTATCGAAGCCCAGGTCGCCTGCACCCTTTGGTGCGACGAGTTCATAGATATTGCCCCATTCCTGCGCCCACATATTGCCGAGCAGATCGGCGCGGATTGGCCCCGTCTTGGGCTGCACGGCATCGCCATATTTCTCGTTGAGTTTGGTGCGGGTATAGGCGTGGAGCGCGCGGTAAAGAGGCTCGACTTCGCGCCAGAGTTTTTCCGTCAGCGCGGCGAATTCTTCCGGGCTCATGTCGTAGCCCGAGCGCCACATCGCGCCGACATCGGCATAGCCAAGCTCGACCGCACCCTTGTTGGCGATTTCAACGCCGCGGGCATAATCATCGTGCATCTGCGCGCCGACATTGTCGTGCCAGCTGACCCACATTTCCTTCAGCTTGGCGGGGTCCCGCTCGGTGCCCATCGCTGCTTCGATGTCGCTGCCGTTGATCGGCTGGCCGTTCAGCGTGCCCTTGCCCTTGCCATATTGCGACGACATCCGCGTCACGATCGTCGCAAGTTCGGTCGCGGCGCCCGGCGTGGTCGGCGCGGGCAGCGAAATGCCGCCACGCAGCAGATCGAGCTTGCGGCGGGTATCGGCGGAAAGCCCGGCGGCTTTCTGAAACTGCGCAGCCTCCAGCGCGAGTTTGACTGACAATTCGGTACCCTGTGCGTTGCTTTTGGCGGCCAGCGCATCGGTATCATCGGTGATGTACGTGGCGTTGACCCACTGGGTGCGATTGGCATCGAGCGAGAATTCGGCGAGCTGCTTTTCGGCATCGGCGATAAAGCCATCCGCTGCAGCGGCGGTCGGGACCGTCGGAACTGCCTGTTGTGCGATGGCGGGCACAGTGACGAGCGCGGCGGCAAGCGCCAGGGCGGAGATTCCGGTGCGGATCATTGGCTGTCCTTGATAAGCGATACGGTCGGCGCGCAAGTGAGCAGCCGTCGCACGCGGCGTCAAGCGGCCAGAAAATCGGCGATGGCCTGGCCAAGTTCGGGTTTCACCACCGCACTCATGTGATTGCCCGGGACGATGACATGGGTCGCGTTCGGCAGGGCATCCGCGAGCGCCTTGGCTGATCCATTGTCGAAATCATCTTCACCGGCGAGCACCAGCACCGGTTGGGCGATGCGCGTCAGTTCAGCCTCGGTCATGTTGACGAAGGTATCGAGGATATGGACCAAGGCCCTGGCATCGCCGCCACTTGTTTTCAGGAACGCCTCGGCAAGCCATTCCGGCGTCCCGCGCTCAAATGTGCCCGGTTTGGTAAGGATGTTGCGGAAAAATGCGCCGCGCTTGCCTGTTTGGGTGAGCCCTTCATGGCCCATGCCGGAAATCACCACACGCCGCGGGGTGGCACCGAGCGCCAGCATTCGCGCGGTCGTGCGCCCGCCGAGCGAATAGCCGCCGAGATCATGATCGCTCAGCCCCAGATGGGTAATGAGGGCGAGCCCATCCTGCGCGAGCACATCGGGAGGATAGGCGGCGGCATCATGCGGCTTGGCGCTGTCTCCATGCGCACGCAGATCGGGCATGATGACCCGGAAGCCCTTCGCCGCGATGGCCTCGGCATGGCCATAGCGGATCCAGTTGGTCTGCGCGTCGGAGAAGAAGCCGTGGAGCAACAGCAACGGCCGCCCCTCCCCCATTTCGCGCCAGACCAGATCGGCGCCACCAAATCCCTTAAAATGGTGCAGCGGCAGCGTGCTCATCGCTTGGTCAGCCCCGTGCGCCATGTCGCGACATCATCGGGCTGCGTGTCGAAAGCGGGCACATCATCGGCAATCATGATACCGGGCTGCTTCTTCGATACCCAAAGATGCCCCATCGGTTCGATTCCGGCCGGTTCATCGAGCGTGCCGACCTTGAGCGACGCCGCCGCGCTATTTTCGCTACCACGGTGCCAGAGCCGCGTGCCGCAGGCTGCGCAGAAATAGCAGAGCTTGCGCGCGCCGCTGAACGCCACCGTCTCGAACATCGTCGGAGCGCCTGTCCAATGCAGGTTGGCAGTTTCGATCGCGACGGACATCGAAAAGGCGCTCGCCGACTGCTTTTTGCACTCACCGCAATGGCAGGCATAGGCCGCAGGCAATTCACCCGCGAGCGTGTAGCGTACCGCGCCGCACTGACAGCCGCCAGCGATGGCCAAGGTCAGGCAGCCTTCTTCAGGTGCCGCCGCCCGAGCAGTTCGGCGATCTGCACCGCGTTCAGCGCCGCGCCCTTGCGCAGATTGTCGGAGACGCACCAGAGCACGAGACCGTTATCGACCGTCGGGTCCTCGCGCACCCGGCTGACAAAGGTCGCATAGTCGCCGACGCATTCGACCGGCGTGACATAGCCGCCATCCTCGCGCTTATCGACGAGCATCACGCCGGGTGCTTCGCGCAGGCTGCTTTGCGCCTTCTTGGCAGAAATCTCATTCTCGAACTCGATCGTGATCGCCTCGGAATGCC
>CAZWAL010000020.1:0-22449 GCA_964631905.1 uncultured Stakelama sp. | reverse complement strand
GAACTCGTTTCAGCATCCACCGCGCTACAAGTACTGCCATCGCGGGTGGAGGAGTGGACCCTGAACCAAGTTCAGGGTGACGGCGATAGTGGAATGCACCGAGGCGCCAAAGACATGTTAACCGTTGCTGAGGCGGGGGGGACGGGGAGATGATTTTAAAGCTATTGACCTTTGGTGCTTTTCTCATCGTTGCGATCAGTCTTGCGCTCGCTCTTTCTCTCCCGCTCCGTTCGATACCTGCGCTTACCTCTCGCGAGTTATTTGGTATGCGGCTCGATCTGCTCTTGTCGATGTGGATTGCTATTCCTCTGACCGATGTTGGTCGTCGTCATCTTGAGAAGCGGCGAAGATTGCTGGGACCCGCCCGATGACCCGCCTCTCCGCCGCCTTCCCCGCCGATCGCGCCGCGCTCGTCACCTTCGTGACGGCGGGCGACGGCCCCACTCCCGCGATCCTCGATGCGCTCGTCGAAGGCGGGGCGGATGTGATCGAGCTTGGCATGCCGTTCACCGATCCGATGGCCGATGGCCCGGCGATCCAGGCAGCGAACCTGCGCAGCCTCGCCGCGGGCACGACGACGCACGGCATCCTCCAGATCGCCACCGATTTCCGCGCGCGCCACCCTAGCGTGCCGCTCGTCCTGATGGGCTATGCCAACCCGATGCTGCGGCGCGGGGCGGACTGGTTTGCCAATGCGTGCGCCACAGCGGGCGTCGACGGTGTCATCTGCGTCGATCTACCACCCGAGGAAGACGACGGCCTCGGCCCAGAACTCCGCGCAGCGGGGATCGACTTCATCCGCCTCGCCACCCCCACGACCGACGCCGCCCGCCTGCCCGCCGTGCTGGATGGTGCTAGCGGGTTCCTCTATTACGTTTCGGTCGCCGGGATCACGGGTCTGCAGCAGGCAGCCCAGAACTCGATTGAGGATGCCGTCGCCCGGCTGAAAGCAGCCACCAACATCCCGATTGCGGTCGGCTTTGGCGTCCGCACCCCCGAACAGGCCGAAGCAATCGCCCGTGTCGCCGACGGGGTCGTCGTTGGCTCGGCGATCGTCGAAATCATCGCCGAACACGGCGAAGATGCACCCGCCCACGTTACGCGCTATATCGGCACGCTCGCCACCGCGATCCGTTCTGCAAGGAAGATTCCCGCATGACCTGGCTCAGCAATGTCCGCAACGCGCTGTCGTTCGTCGTCGCGAAAAAGGAAACGCCCGACAATCTGTGGCACAAATGCAAGGGCTGCGGGCAGCTGATCTTCGTGAAGGAGCTGGAGGATAATCTCCATGTCTGCCCGAGCTGCAATCATCACGAGCGGATCGGCGCGCGGACGCGGTTCGATTATACCTTCGATGCCGAAAGCTACACGGTCTTGCCGCCGCCGCGCGTACAGGAAGACCCGCTGAAATTCCGCGATACCAAGCGCTATGCCGATCGGATCAAGGCAGCGCGGACTGCAACCGGCGAAGGCGATGCGCTCACCAACGCGCGCGGATTGATCAGCGGCCGCAAGGCGGTGGTTGGTGTCCAGGATTTCGCCTTCATGGGCGGATCGATGGGGCTTGCGGTTGGCGAAGCCTTTGTCGCGGGCGTGGAGGCGGCAATCGCAGACCAATGCCCGTACATCATCTTCACCGCATCGGGCGGCGCACGGATGCAGGAGGGCATCCTGTCGCTGATGCAGATGCCGCGCAGCACCGTCGCGATCCAAATGCTCCACGACGCCGGGCTTCCCTATATCGTCGTGCTCACCGATCCCACCTCGGGCGGGGTGATGGCGGCATACGCGATGCTGGGCGACGTTCAGATCGCCGAACCCAAGGCAACGCTGGCGTTTACCGGCCGCCGCGTGATCGAAAACACGATCCGCGAAAAACTGCCCGATGATTTCCAGACATCGGAATATCTGCTGGCGCACGGGATGATCGACATGGTCAAACCGCGAAAGGAATTACCCGAAACACTCGGCCAGCTGATCGATTTCCTATGCGCGAAGGCAGCGGCCTAACCCCGTTATTTCTGCTGTGAAGGCCGATCATGGCCGATAACGCAACGTCATCCTCACCAACAGTGCAGGCGCAGCTCGATCGGCTGTGGGCGTTATCGCCCGGTGCCGATATCCTTGGGCTGGAGCGGATTACCGCACTGCTCGAGCGGATCGGCAATCCCCACCGCGCGCTGCCCCCCGTGCTTCATGTCGCCGGCACCAACGGCAAGGGATCGACCTGTGCTTTCCTGCGCGCGGCGATCGAAGCGTCGGGGCTGACGGCCCATGTTTATACCAGCCCCCATCTGGTGCGCTTCAACGAACGGATTCGGCTGGCAGGGCGGCTGATCGACGATGAAGCGCTGGCAGCGTTGATGGCGGAAGTGCTCGACGCGGCGGGCGATATCGGCGCGAGTTTCTTCGAAGTCACCACGGCCGCGGCCTTTCTCGCCTTTTCGCGAACGCCCGGCGATGCGTGCATCATCGAAGTGGGGCTTGGAGGCAGACTTGACGCGACTAATGTGATCGAGCGGCCGATCGTCACAGGAATCGCACAGCTGGGCCTCGATCATCAAAGCTTCCTCGGCAACACGATAGAGGCGATTGCGGGAGAAAAAGCAGGGATCGCCAAGGCTGGCGTGCCACTGGTCACGATGCGCTATCCGGCATCGGTTGCCCAGACCGTCAGCCATGCAGCTGCGCGCGCGGGTGCCCGGATCAGCATGCTGGGCACAGGGTGGCAGCTGAAGATCGGTGAGATCGTCCAGTATGGCGATGATCGCAGCACAATCGAGACCGGGCTGCCCCGCATGGCCGGGCCGCACCAACCGGAAAATCTGGGGCTGGCAATCGCAATGCTCCAGCACCAGTCAGCGCTCGCCATTCCCCCAAGCGCGTATCGCGCCGCCGCCGAATGGGCGGAATGGCCCGCGCGGATGCAGCGGCTGGCGCCAGGGCCGCTGGTGGATCGGTTACCGGCAGGCAGCGAGCTATGGCTCGATGGGGGGCACAATCCCGCTGCGGCCACCGCCGTCAGCGCGGCGCTGGAAGCGCGGGCGGGTGCGCGTCCGGTGCATCTCGTGCTCGGGATGCTGGCGAACAAGGACGCATCGGGTCTGATGCTGCCCTTTGCCCGCTATGTCCGATCACTGCGGGCCGTGCCGGTGCCCGATCACGCACATCACGCACCTGAAGCGCTGGTGGCGGCGGCGTTGTCGATCGGCATTCGCGCCGATATTGCCGACGATGTGCCAACCGCTCTCGACGCGATTGCCCGCCGGGCCGACCCTGCAAATCCACCGGTCGTCCTGATCCTCGGGTCGCTCTATCTGGCTGGCGGTATGCTCGCAGCAAATGGACAACTGCCCAATTAGTTATTGCGATTGACTTGCAATAGCGGAAATGAAATGGTGTGATCAGACGATCGGAGCACGCCCATGACCGCCCATCCCGCCCCCACAACCCTCCTCACCCAGCCGCTGCCGCATCTCCTGCCTGAAAACGACAATAGCCGATTGTTCCTGCTGTCGGTGCGGCGGCTCGGGGCGCACGGGCTCGGCGATGCGCACATCGCCAACCACTTCATCACCGCTTTCGGCCCCGGCTTTCGTCGGCCCCTGATCCTGATGCGGGTGATGATGAGCGAACTCGCGGCGACGGCATGCACGCCGATCACAATTGCACCCTGTTGCTGCCGACGAATGACCGCGTCGGAGGCGACCCTGGTCGAGATCATGCGCCGGCTTGATCACCAGCCCATGGTCGCCCACGCCCTCCTCGCCGACCTGCTCGGCAACCGCCGTGTCGATGGGGTACTGGCAACGATGGCGCTGGTCGGGTCGGCGTTCGCGGATGCCGGGCGGCCTGTCGCTTAGCCAAGACCGGTTACGACCGACGACGTAAATCGTTCAACTGATCCATGGCCCAATTGTACCTATCAGCATCAGCGGCCCGCTGCTGGCGGTCGAGCCGCTTCATTCGAGCCTCCACTTCCTCAAGGATCGCACGTGCCCTTGGCTCATATCCCTGATCGAGCAGAAGCGCTGCATAGCGACAACGCGCCTCTTCCCCTGGCAGGCGGGTGACGATGTCAGCGTACAGTGCGCGTGCCTCATCCTTTCGGTCCAATTCTGCCAAGATGCGCGCCCGGAGAAGGGTCAGCCGGTCGCGTTCACTTTGCGTCGTTGGCGTCACCATCGCATCGAGTAGGGTCAATGCCTGGGTGTGCTGGCCCGTTTCGAACAAGGACCGGGCAAGCTTGGCGTGCGTGCGCGCATCCGGTGCAGGCTCCCGGTCCGTTGCCTCACGGTACAACAATACTGCCTCGTCATGCTTTCCGGTCGCCGCGAACGCATCGGCAAGTCGGATACGGTTGGCAATGGTATCGGCAAGATCGAGCGCATCGCGCGCGGCGCGCACCTCTCGGTTCGGGTCTATCGCTGCGACCGCCTTGGCTCGTGCGGTTCGAACGTGCCGGTTGCTTTGGAATTCGGGCAAAACTTCGAGCACGAGATAAGCGAGTGCACCGAGAAACGGCAGGAACAAGATCACCATGATCCAATAGTTCTGCCGACCGGATCGGATAGCATGGATGATGCAGGCCAGCTGGATGAGCGCCGAGAGGCCGATAAAGGGCATCACGCTGCTCCTTTTCCCTCCGTCCCGGCATCGCCGATCGCCTGATCGACCAGCCCCGTCCGGATCATCCACCAGAACAGGAGCACCCCGGGCAAAGCCACGATCGTTGTGATCCAGTAGAAGGTGACATAGCCGAAACTCTCGACCATCGCACCCGCCGTTGTTGCCGTCAGCAGCCGCCCGACGATGCTCGATGCGGCCGAAATCAGGGCATATTGCGATGCCGTGTACCGCAAATCGCACAAGGCGGCGAAATAGGCGACGACGGTGACCCCGCCGATGCCGCTGGCGAAATTCTCAAACCCGATCGCTGCAGCCAAGCCCCAATTGCTGTGCCCTGCCCCCGCCAGAACGGCGAAGCTGGCATTGGATACCGCCATCAGGATCAGGCTCCATAGCACCGACTGCTTCATGCCGATCCGCGCATAGATCGCACCGCCGACAAAAATGCCGATCAGATACGCCCAGAACCCAACACCAACGTCGTAGATCGCGATTTCATCATTGGTGAAGCCCAGATCGTTCAGCAGCAGCCGCAGCACGATCTGGCCCAGCGTATCGCCAATCTTGTGAATCAGGATGAATAGCAGCACGATGATCGCGCCGTTGCGCTGGAAGAATTCGGTGAAGGGGCCGACGATCGATGTGATCAGTTCGGACATCCCTCGCTTTGCGGTCGGTTCACGGTGACGCTTGGGTTCACCAAGCACCAACCCCGTGATCATCGCAGGCAAGGCAAAGGCGGCGCAAGCGAGATAGGCGCCTTCCCATCCCACCCGCGATGCTAACACGAGCGCGAGCGCGCCAGCCGAAACCGAACCAATCCGCCAGCCATATTGTGTCATCCCTGAACCGACACCGAGCTGGTAGGGTTCGAGTTGTTCGATCCGGTACGCGTCGATGACAATGTCAAAGGTCGCGCCCGCCAGCCCCACAAGGATTGCTGCAAGTACCGTCGCGCCAATATCGCTCGTCGGGTCAACCAGTGCCAGGTTGGCAACGGCAGCCATCACCAGCACGCCGGCAAGCAACAGCCATGACACCCGCTGACCCAGATGCCCGATCAGCGGCAGTCGAACACCGTCTACGACCCACGCCCAAAGTGGTTTCAGGTTATACACCAGGAAAGCCAGCGTAAACGCCGTGATCGTCTTCTTGTCGATGCCGTCTTGCGCCAATCGGCTCGTCAGCGTCGCGCCAATCATGGCGTAAGGAAAACCCGATGAAACGCCGAGGAAGAATGCGGCGAGCGGTGCCTTTTCGACATAGGGCCTGACCCCGGACAACCAGTCTCGCTGCGCCTCCACCGTCATCGACCCCTTGCTCCCCAAGCCGTTCGGGACGACACTAACCGGAAAACAGGAGAAGGACAGCCATGAACGTGCATGCACCGCACGGCTTGCGACCGACCGAGGGGCAACTGGCGCTGGCGGCAATCCTGGCGAACGGGGGGACGCGGGCGAATGCAGGGATCACCCATGTCGATGCCGCCGCCTATACCGCGCCCGAACGCCATGCCGCCGAACAGGCGCAGATCTTTTCGAAACATCCGCTGGTGATTGCGCCGTCGGCGCTGCTGCCCGATGCCAATATGGCGGTGCCGCACCACGGGTTCGGCAAGCCTTTGCTGGTTACGCGCGACAAAGCCGGCACCGCGCATGTCTTCATGAACGTCTGCCGGCACCGTGGTACTCGGCTGGTCGAGGGCGATGCGCCGGTCTGTGCGCCGCGCCTGATCTGCCCCTATCATGCCTGGAGCTATGCGATGGACGGCGCGCTCACCGGCATGCCACGCCCGGAGACGTTTCCAGACCTCGACAAGGCCGATTTCGGATTGAAGCGTCTACCGACCGTAGAGGCGGGCGGGCTGATCTGGTTCGCCTTCGACGACGACGCCGATTTCAGCGAAGCCCGCGCACTGGGCGCCGATTTCGAAGCGTTCGATCTGCCCGGCCAATATCTGTTCCGCCGCAAGACGCACCGGGTGGCGGCGAACTGGAAGCTCATCATGGATGCGTTTCTGGAGAGTTATCACGTCCAGCGGCTGCATTCGGGCACGATCGGGCCGTTCTTCAAGGACGGGGTGACGACCGGCGACCAGATCGGCCCACATCAGCGCTCCGCCGTCGGGCGCGAGGCTGATCTTGTCGCGGCGGCGGGCAGTGACTGGCCGCAGTTGCGCGCGGCGATCACCTATACCTATCAGATGTTTCCGGGCACCGTGCTGATCGTCAGCCCCGATTACATGAACCTGATGGTGATGATGCCGCAATCAGAGTGCGAAGTACTGGTCGAGGATTTCATGCTGATCCCCGAAGCGCCCGCCACCGACAAGGCGCGCGACCATTGGGAACGGAGTTGGGCGTTGCTCGACGGTCAGGTTTTTGCGGGCGAGGATTTTCGCGCGGCAGAATTGGGCCAGCAAGGGCTGGCATCGGGCGCGATCGACCGGGTGACGCTGGGCACGCTGGAAACCGGAATCCGGCATTTCCATGATCAGGTTGAGGCGAGGCTGGCTTGATGAGACCGCTGGTTTTGGCGGTGGTGGCTGCGCTTGCCCTCCCTGGCGCCGCGCGGGCGCAGGACGCACAGCAGCGGATCGAGTGGAACCGCCCGTTTGCGCCCTTCAGCATCATCGGCAATGTCTATTATGTCGGCACCGAAGGCTTGTCGGCGTTCCTCATCACCGGTCCGCGCGGGCATGTGCTGATCGACGGGGGCCTGCCCGAAAGCGCACCGATCATCGCCGCCAACATCAAGGCGCTGGGGTTCAGCCTCCGCGACGTCAAGTATCTGCTGATCAATCACACCCATTTCGATCATGCCGGCGGGCTCGCTGAATTAAAGCGCCTGACCGGCGCTCAACTGGTCGGCACGACCCAGCAGCGCGCTGATCTTGCGAGCGGCAAGACGCTTGGCAGGCCCCAACTCGCGAGTTTTCCGCCGGTGCGGATCGACAGGTACGTCAAGGACGGCGATCGACTGGTGCTCGGGCCAGTCATGCTGACCGCGATCCACAGCCCTGGCCACACGCGCGGCGGGGTATCATGGGCGATCACGACAGCGGGCAAGCGGGTAATGTTTGCAACCAGCCTGACCGTGGCGGGGCAGAATTTGATCGACGATGCCGCTTATCCGCAGGCTGCCGCCGATTTCAGGGGCACATTTGTCCGATTGAAACGCGAACGGGCGGACATCTTCGTCAATTTCCACCCCGATTTCTTCAATCTGGCCGAAAAACGTGCCGCTCAGCGCCGCGGCAAGGCCGATGCCTTTGTCGATCCGGCAGAATTGCGCCGCCAGATCGACATCGCCGAAACAGCCTTTCAACAAGAATTGACGCGCCAGCGCTCCGCCCGGTCTACTCGGACGCGATCAACCCGAAACTGAATCGAGCAGCTTTTCGATCCGGGCGGCATTCGCCCCCAGGTCACTCTGGCCGACGCGCGAGACGGATCGCACGTCGATCCGGGTCCCCGTTCCCTCGGGACGCAGGCGCACCACGACATCGTCCTTGAAGCCCCACCAGCCTGAGGTATCGGTCGCCTCGATCCGGCCGGTCGCACTGTCGGCCCCGACGACGGTCCAGCCGCGTGCGACGATTGCCTTGGTCACGATGTCGAATACTTCAGCCAGCGGTTTGGCAATCAGGCGTGGCTTGATGGCCGGATAGGCCGCCGTCTGTTGCGGAGCGAGGGCCGGGTCATAGGCAATCGAATTGCTGCCCGCCCCGCGAAGCGCTGGCGTCACAGACACGAACTGCGGCGGATTGGCTGTGTCCGTCGTGATGTCATGAATGCGCGGCACACCGCTCGATCCAGTAACGATCCGTATCAGGATCACGGCAGCAACCAGCCCCGCAACCATACCCGCCGATGCCAGCATACCGCCGCGATTCCGGATAACGATGACAAGACATACAAGCCCGCCGATCGCCGCGACAAGCGATCCGATCGCAAAAAGTCCAAGGCCGAGCTGCCATGGCAGAATACCACTCTTCACCAATGGCCCCGCCAGCAGCAACAGTACGGCCAGCAGCAAGGTCGCCGAAGCGATGAGTGCGGATTTTCTTCCCGGCATCGATATCGTCCTTTTTCGGTCAGGTCGTTGTCTTGAACAGGCTGAGGCCCGCGGGCAAGCGTTTCGGCACGTTTCCGGCCCGAACCGCCTCGATCGCGGCAATCGCCAGCGCCAGATCGCGTTGGGCATAGGGTTTGCCGAGGCAGCCATCGGCCAGCGTGTGTGCCTCGACGGGGCACTGGCCGGTCACGAAGAGCACGGCGATTCCTGCATCGACAGCTGCGGTCGCCACATCAAGCCCGCTACCGTCCGCCAGACTGATGTCTGCCAGTACCAGATCGATCTGTGCCCCGCTTTGGATCAGCGCGACCGCATCGTCGACGCGGTCGAGGGTCGCGACGACGTCAAAGCCTTCATCGCGCAGGAAATATTCAGTGTCGAACGCGACCAGCGGCTCATCCTCGACAATAAGCAGCCGGTTGAACCGCCGTTTCTTCCGTTCGAACAACGCCACAATATGCCCTTTCGGTGGCAAAGCGCCCCGTGGCTGCCCCCTACCCAATGCACAACGCCTATGTCCGCATTTTTTTGCAGCATGACGAGAAATAGGCTGTATCAGCAGCCTCATGCCCCCCACCAAGAGCGATACACCCCCAGCAGACAGCCCGCGTGACGGCAATCGCATCGCCAAATTGCTCGCCCGGGCCGGTATTGCCTCCCGGCGTGAGATCGAGCGGATGATCACCGATGGCCGGATCGCTATTGACGGCAAGGTGATCGACACGCCTGCCACGATCCTGCAGTCGCTCCGCGGGGTGACGGTCGACGGCAACCCGGTGCAGACGCCCGCCCCCGCCCGCCTATTCCTGTACCACAAGCCGAGCGGTTTGCTCGTCACCGAGCGCGACCCCGCCGGACGGCCGACCATTTACGACAAGCTGCCGAGCGACTTGCCCCGGCTTGTCCCTGTGGGGAGGCTCGATCTGAACACCGAGGGGCTGTTGCTGCTGACCACCGATGGCGAGTTGAAGCGGCAGCTTGAGCTCCCCTCGACCGGAGTTGAGCGCGCATACCGCGCCCGCGCCTATGGCACGGTTAGCCAAGCACAGCTTGAGGACCTGATCCACGGCGTCGAGATAGAGGGCGTGCGCTACGGCGCGATCAACGCCAATCTGGAACGCCGCACGGGCGCCAATGTGTGGATCGAGATGATCCTGACCGAAGGCAAGAATCGCGAAGTGCGCCGGGTGCTCGAGTTTTTGGGGCTGAAGGTCTCCCGCCTGATTCGCACCCGCTATGGGCCGTTCTTGCTGGGTGATCTGGCCCCCGGCGAAATCGGCGAGGTGCGCCAGCATGATGTGGTCGCGTTTCGGCGCGATCCCACCCGCAATCCGCCGCCCGAGCATGCCAAGGCCCCGCCACCACGCAGCCGGGGCGATCGCACCGCCGCGCCCGCGCGCACCGATCGACCGGCCCGCGCGCCAAAGCCCGGCCCCGATGCGGCCGAACCGCGCAAGGCCCCGCGTGTCGTTGCGGCAGTCAAACCCAAGCGCTTTTACGACGCGAAGGAAAAGGGCGGCGTTACCCCGGCCAAACCTGCTCGCGCCCCGGTCCGTAGCGAAACCAGCGCACGTGCCCGCCGCACCGCGACTGATCCGCGCCGAAAGGATGCAGCGGGTGACGGCGGTTTTATCGACAAGCCGCGCGCAACCACGCCCGGCGGACGTCCCGCTCGTCCCTCAAAGCCGGGCAGCGGCGGCAAGCCCCGCCCGCCCCGGACGAGGCGCTAGGCCATGCGGATCATTGCCGGGCAATGGCGCGGACGCCCGATCGTGGCACCAAAGGGCGACGCGACCCGCCCCACCGCCGATCGCACGCGCGAAGGCCTGTTTTCGATGCTTATCAGCCGGATCGGCAGTTTCGAAGGGCTGGCAGTGGCGGATCTGTTTGCTGGCTCGGGAGCGCTTGGCCTTGAAGCAATGTCTCGCGGGGCGGCATCGTGCCTGTTCGTCGAAAATGATCGCGCAGCGATCGACGCGCTGCGCGGTAACCTTGCAAAGCTTGGGGCGACGGCGGATGTGCGCGCGCTTTCAGTGTTATCGCTGGGGCAGGCTTCGGCCCCACTCGATGTGGTGATGATGGATCCGCCGTACGGATCGGGTGCTGGATCAGTAGCGCTCGACAAGCTGTCGCGGCTCGGCTGGATCGGCCCGGCAACATGGATAAGCGTCGAAACAGCTTTCAACGAGCCGGTAGAGGTGGCCGGGTTCGAGATCGATGCCGAGCGGAATTACGGCAAGGCACGGATCACCTTGCTCCGTCAGGCCGCTGGCTGACGCCGGACCAGCATCAGCCCGCCCAGGCTGAGCACTGCTGCCACCACCAGATAAGCGCCGACGAGCGCCAGCCCCCCGCGCGCCGCCAACGCCTGCGCGATGATCGGCGCTAGCGCGCCACCGATAATACCGCCCAGATTGAAGGTCAGTGAGACGCCCGTGTAGCGCACCCCCGCCCCGAACAGCGACGGCAGCCATGCCCCGAGCGGGCCATAGGCAAAGCCCATCACGAACAGCGAAAACGACAGCCAGGCCCAGACGATCACCAGCGACGCCGCCCCGAGCATTGGCCCCATAGTCATTCCCGTAACCACCGCTCCGGCAAAACCCCAGCGCAGCATTGCTTGCGTGCCGAACCGGTCGGACAAGGTGCAAGACAGGATCACGCCTGCGGCGAGGAACGGGATCGCCAGCAGTTCGACGATCAGGAATGACTGGCGCGAGTGGCCGAGCGTGGTCGTCCCGTAACCGAGCGCGAAGGCCGTTGCGATATAGAATAGCGCAAAGCATGCGATAACGCCGAAGGTGCCGGCGATCGTGCTGCGCAGATCGTGCCGCAGCAACTGGGCGATCGGCACCTTCGGCATGGCACCCCGCGCGGCCTCGGCGGCAAAAGCAGGCGTCTCGGCCAGCTTCAGGCGAACCCAAAGACCGACAAACACCAGCGCGGCACTTGCCAGAAACGGCAGCCGCCAGCCCCAGCCGCGAAAGCTCTCGTCGCTCATCGTCAAACCAAGGATCAGGAAAAAGCCATTGGCAGCAATGAACCCGATCGGCGCGCCGAGCGGCGGGAACATGCCGAACCGCCCTGCCCAACCCGGTGGCGCATTTTCCACCGCGAGCAGCGATGCCCCGCCCCATTCGCCCCCCAGCCCTAGCCCCTGACCGAAGCGCAGAAGGCACAGGATCAGCGGTGCCGCCCAGCCGATCTGCGCATAGGTCGGCAGGAACGCGATCAGCACGGTCGATCCGCCCATAAGCAGCAGCGACGCAACCAGCGTGGACTTGCGCCCGACCCGGTCGCCGAAATGGCCGAAAATCGCCGCACCAACGGGTCGAGCGATGAAGGCGAGACCGAAGCTGGCGTAGGACAGGAGCAATTGCGCGGCTGCGTCCTCCGCCGGGAAGAATAATGGCCCGAACACCAGTGCCGCCGCGGTGGCGTAAATGTAAAAATCGTAGAACTCGATCGACGTGCCGACCAGACTGGCGGTCAACACGCGGCGATGCGCGATGAGCGGATTGATCGTGGGCGTAACGGTCATCTGCCTGTCATAGCCCGCCCGGTCGACTTGTCGACGTGCCTCCAGTCCGGATCAGGCCGTGCCCGCTGCACGCAGGACCGAGAGGAAGAACCAGTACAAACCACCCGCCAGCGTCATTACCGCCGGTAGCGTCAGGATCCAGGCCAGCGCCATGTTGCGGATCGTCGCGCCCTGCAACCCGGCACCACTCGCGACCGTCGCCCCGGCGACGCCGCTCGACAGGATATGCGTGGTCGATACCGGCAACCCGAACCGATCGGCAAGCAGGATCGTCATCGCTGCCATCAGTTCCGCGGCCCCGCCCATGCCATAGGTCATGTGCGTCTTGCCGATCTTTTCCCCCACCGTCACCACGATGCGCTTCCAGCCGACCATCGTGCCGAGCCCGAGCGCGATCGCCACCGCCACCTTCACCCAGGTCGGGATGAAGCGCGTGCTGTCTTCCAGACCATGCTGGAAATCGCCCACCGCCTTGCGATCCCTTTCGTCGAAGGTGGCAACTGCCGACTTCGATTTGAGCGCCAGCTTGGAGGAATCGAGCGCGAGATACATGTCGTTGCGCAGCCCAGAGGTCGCGGCCTGCGGGACGTTAGCAAGCGATCCATAGCGTGACACCTGCGCGCCAATGTCGCGCGACACCTGGCCGATCGCTGCATAGACGACCGGGTCGCTCGCCGACTTGGTCTTGAGCGCACTGGCGAGCACATCGCGGGCGGTTGCTGCGTTGACTGTCGCGGTTCCGGCCTTGGCGCTGAACACCGTGGCAGCAGTATTGGCCTGTTGCACCAGGGCGGGTGCGGAATCGGCGGGCAGGCCGCGATTGAGAGCATAAGCGGTGGGTGCGCAGCCGATCAGGATCAGCATGATCAGGCCCATGCCCTTTTGCCCGTCATTACCGCCATGCGCGAAAGAGACGGCGGTGCAGGTGAAGATCAGCAGCGCGCGAATGCCGCGTGGTGGCGGTTCGTTGGCGGCGGGCTTGGCGTAAAGTTTCGGATTGCGGAGCACGAGCTTCATGGCAAACAACAGTGCCATCGCCCCGAAGAAACCGATCACGGGGGCAATCGCCAGCCCGGTCAGCACCTTTTGCGCCTGGCTCCAGTCAACGCCGGACGTGCCGCCAGTGCCGGACGACAACAGTTGATTGGCAAAACCGACCCCCAGGATCGAGCCGATCAGCGCATGGCTCGACGAATTGGGGAGGCCGACATACCAAGTTGCAAGGTTCCATAGGATCGCCGCGAGCAGCAGTGCGAAGATCATCGCAAAACCCGCATCGCTGCCCACATTCAGGATAAGCTCCACAGGCAGCAGTGCCACAATCGAATAGGCGACTGCCCCGCTGGACAGCAGCACACCAAGCAAATTGAAAAGGCCGGACCACACGACCGCCACTCGGGCCGGCATCGAGTTGGTGTAAATCACCGTGGCAACGGCGTTTGCAGTGTCGTGAAAACCGTTCACGAATTCGAATGCCAGCGCGATCAGTAGCGCGGTACCCAGCAAAATAATCGTAATCAGGGCAAGCGTTTCGCCGACCTGCGCGGTTTCGGCAGCAATGCTGTACCCGGCAAAGCCAAGCCCGCCGATGATCGTCAGGATGAAAAGCCAGCGCCCAATCGGGTTTACCGGCGCGTCGAGTTCAGGACGATCGGCCTCGGCCGGTTCGGGAAAGCCGCCGGAGGCGTTGATGGTGGTTGCCATGGATGCTCTCGTGACGTGCTACTGTGTCAGATGGATGACAGCGGGCGCCATAGCGGCCGTAACGCCCTATGCAACCCGACGACATCGATCAGCCGGAGAGCACCGCAGCCATCGCTGGCATTACCGCTTGCAGTCCCTTTACCGGCCGAATCATGACCCGAAAACTGGTGATTTTGTCAGCATCGTTCCAGTGGATGATGTCGACGCCATTTATCTGAATGCCATCCAGATCGAGCTGAAATTCAAGCACCGCCGACCGGTCACCAATCCATTCCTCGACATACCGGAAACTCGGCACGCCAAGCACCTGCTGGGCCGCCGTCAAATATTTTATCGTAATCGCCTTGCCGAGTTGCGGCGTGTGCACAGCGGGGGACTGAAAGACACAATCATCAGCAATCAGATCGTGCAACCCGGACGGGTCGCGGGCAATCATCAGCCGATGCCAGTGCTCGATCGCGGGTGGGTGGGCCGTCATCATGTATCTCCCCGTGCCTGTCGGCGTTCGCCACCGTCAGCCAATCATTGCGACTGGATCATTCGCTGTCTAGCATCTTGCCGATGCGCACCGGCTTTGGATTGATGGTGACCGCCCTGCTTGCCGGAGGCCCTGCGCCTTCAAGCGGTCCGGGGCCGGCCGATTTGGCGCGGGTCTACCCGGATTTTGTGCGCACGGCAGATAGCGATTGGGTGACCATGGCGAACGGCACGCGTTGGGCCGTATCCGATGGCATCTCTGGCAAATCGGCTGCCGACCGGCTGGCGCGCCCCGATATCGATGACATGTTCGCGGACCGGTATCGACCCTTTGTTGCAGCCACTCCGCCGGCGTCGGACGAGGATCCCGGTCGGGTGCGTTTCCAGCCACTTTTTCAGGCAATGTACGGCAACTGTGCGCGTGGTGAGGTCGCCCGTCGGCTTCGCCCAGTCGCCTGGCTGCCGCGCCATCGCGGCGGCACGATCATGGTGACAACCGTCAACGGCGTTGCTGACCGGTTGGAAGATGTGATCGCCGAACTCGATCGCCTTCCTGCACCTATGATCGCTGATCTGACTCCCCATGCGGGCAGCTATGCGTGCAGGAACATTGCCGGCACGAAGACGCCGAGCATGCATGGCTTTGGCGCAGCGATCGATATCTCGACCACGCGGGCCGATTATTGGCGCTGGTCGAGGAATGGCTATCGCAATCGCATACCGATGGCGATTGTGAGGATTTTCGAACGTCATGGCTTTATCTGGGGCGGGCGCTGGGCGCATTTCGACACGATGCATTTCGAGTATCGACCGGAATTGCTGCCGCGTTCGCCAGCCCTGGCCAATTGATCGCAGCGGTTGCCACACGCGCCGCCGTTCCCTACCTGTTCACTGATGAGTCTTCCCGCCCCCGCCTCCCCTGAACCGTCGTATCTCCGCGAGCTGAACGCGCCACAGCGCGATGCCGTCCTGACGACCGAGGGCCCGGTCCTCGTGCTCGCAGGCGCAGGCACCGGCAAGACCGCAGCGCTGACCGCGCGGCTGGCACATCTGCTCTACACCCGCAAAGCCTATCCATCCGAAATTCTGTCGGTCACCTTCACCAACAAGGCCGCGCGCGAAATGCGCCACCGCGTCCATGCCATCGTCGGCGATGTGGTGGAGGGGATGCCGTGGCTCGGCACATTCCACGCGATCGGCGCGAAGATGCTGCGCCGGCATGCCGAGCTGGTCGGGCTGCAATCGAACTTCACCATATTGGATACCGATGATCAGCTGCGGCTGATGAAGCAGCTGATCCTGGCCGCCGACATCGATGAAAAGCGCTGGCCCGCACGGCAGCTGGGCGGGATCATCGATGGCTGGAAGAACAAGGGGCTGACCCCTGCTGATATCGATGCCGGCGAACGCGAGGCCTATGCCAATGGCCGCGGCAAGGAGATGTACGCCGCTTATCAGGCAAGGCTGATCGCGCTGAATGCCTGCGATTTCGGCGATCTGCTGCTCCACATGCTGACGATCCTGAAGCGCGAACGCGATGTGCTGAGCCAGTATCAACAGCGTTTCCGCTACATCATGGTCGACGAATATCAGGACACCAACAGCGTCCAGTATCTCTGGCTGCGGCTCCTTGCGCAGGAGCGCAAGAACATCTGCTGCGTCGGTGATGACGACCAGTCCATCTATTCCTGGCGCGGCGCGCAGGTGGAAAACATCCTGAAATTCGAAAAGGATTTTCCGGGCGCCAAAGTGATCAAGCTCGAGCAGAATTACCGCAGCACACCGCATATCCTGGCCGCTGCCAGCGGCGTCATCGCCAATAACGCGGGGCGGCTCGGCAAGACCTTGTGGACCGACGAAGCCGAGGGCGAAAAGGTCAAAGTGCTCGGCGTGTGGGACGGCCCGGAGGAAGCACGGCGCGTCGGCGAGGAGATCGAAAGCACGCAGCGCGCCTGGAAACAAGAGGGGGGCAAATCGCTCGATCATATCGCGATCCTCGTCCGCGCCCAGCACCAGACGCGCGAGTTTGAAGATCGCTTCATCGCGATCGGCATGCCCTACCGGATCGTCGGCGGTTTCCGCTTTTACGAACGCGCCGAAATCCGTGATGCGCTGGCGTATCTGCGGATCGTCAACCAGCCTGCCGATGATCTGGCGTTCGAGCGGATCGTCAACGTGCCCAAGCGCGGGCTGGGCGACAAGGCGGTGCAGCGCGTCCACCAGCTCGCCCGCGCCGAGGGCGTGCCGCTCAGCACCGCCGCCGCCCGCATTCTCGATACCGATGAGCTGACCTCGCAAGCGCGGCGATCGCTCGGCAATTTCGTGATTGATCTCGCGCGCTGGCGGCAGATGGCGGCTGACCTGCCCCACCCCGAACTTGCCCGACAGATTCTCGACGAAAGCGGCTACACGGCGGTGCTGCAGGCGGAGAAATCGACCGAGGCATCGGGGCGGCTGGAAAACCTGTCCGAACTCGTCCGCGCGATGGAGGAATATGAAACGCTCGGCGCGTTCCTCGAACATGTCAGCCTTGTCATGGACAATGAAGCGCAGGCCGAAGAGGCCAAGGTAACGATCATGACGATCCATGCCGCCAAGGGGCTGGAATATGACACCGTCTTTCTGGTCGGCTGGGAAGAAGGGTTGTTCCCGTCGCAACGCGCGATCGACGAGGGCGGCAATGCGAGCCTCGAAGAAGAACGCCGCCTTGCCTATGTGGCAATCACCCGGGCGCGGCGGCGCGCCTTCATTCTGCACGCCGCCAATCGCCGGGTTTACGGGCAATGGACATCGAGCATTCCCAGCCGCTTCGTTGGTGAACTGCCAAAGGCCCATATCGACAGCGAAACCAGCATGACCGGCGGCGAAAGCCTGTGGCGCGCCAACTGGTCCGAACGCGCTGACCCCTTCGCTGATGTTGCACGCGGCACCGGACGGGGCCCCGGCTGGCAGCGCGCAGCCGCAACGGGATCAAGTTTCGTGCGCGAGCCGGCCCGCGTGGTCGAAGCGCGGGCAAGCGCGGTCAGCATCGGCAACAAGGGCCGCAGCGACGTGTCGCTCGGGATGCGCGTCTTCCACCAGAAATTCGGCTACGGCGCGATCGTGGAGATCGAAGGCAACAAGCTTGAGATCGAGTTCGAGACTGCAGGGCGCAAGCGCGTGATGGATAGTTTCGTAACGATCGGCTGATACCGATACGCAGGCGTTAAACCCGGTCCACCGTCATCAGCGTGACGTCATGATATTTCGCGTCGCCGGGATCGAACAATTCGACCGGTGTGAACGGTCGATCCACCAGCGCAATTTCGCCAAGGCCACTGATCCGGTACGTGCCGAGCTTGATCTCGCGCGGGGGCTTGCCGTCGCGTTCCACCGCAACCGCATCGACATGAAGCTCGTCATGCTTGGTGTAGAGAATGTGCGGCGCGAGCGTGACTGTGCCGCGGTTATAGACGGCAGTCAGGCACAGGCGACGGACGATCGCCTCGAGGATCGTCGGTACCGGACCGGTCGGGGCGTTGTCATCGCCCTGGGATTCAGGTTGCTTCATGACGTGGCTTATATCATTGAATGGTGCAGTGCAGCAATAGGTGACCTTTTCCCATGCCACACCCGTTGATCGCTGCTCTCGATCTTCAGCCGCATCCCGAAGGCGGCTGGTACCGCGAGACATTTCGCCAGCCGGCACCTGACGGCGGTCGCGGCCTCGCGACGTGCATCCTTTTTCTGCTTGAGGACCAGCAGAAATCGCACTGGCACCGGGTCGATGCCGCCGAGCTTTGGTTGTGGCACACAGGCAGTCCGCTTTCGCTGATGATCGACCGAGAAACCCACCTACTCGGCGGGGATGTGCTGGCCGGGCATGTGCCCCAGGCGATCGTCCCCGCCGGGGCATGGCAGGCGGCTGATGCACGCGCCGGTTGGGCGCTGGTGAGCTGCGTGGTGACGCCGGCGTTCGACTTTGCCGGGTTCGAACTCGCCGAACCCGGCTGGGTGCCGTGACAGAAAAGGTGCCGGGCCCGAAATCGGCTAGAACACCGACTTCGCTTCGGCCTCCTTCATCATTGCCTGCCGCACCAGAGGCACCGGCGGTCCGCCATAGCTGAGGAACGCATCGTGGAAGCCCTTCCATGCCTTTCTGCCGCCCCGGCTCGCTGTCCAGTCGGCGCGCAGCTTGCGGATCATCAATTTGCCGAGCGTGTAATTGAGGTAAGCCGGATCATAGGTGCCGCGCGCCGATTGCTGACGGGCGGTGCCTTCGTCCTGATGGCATTCCTTGATGAACAGCTCGCGTGACTGCTCTTGCGTCATCTTGCCCGAATGCAGTCGGATCGCGGACAGGAACCGGCAATCGCGCAGCAAAGCGTTGGCGAGCTGGCCGATATGCGTTTCGGGATCGCCGTTGTTCAGCCCGGCCTCCCACATCATTTCCTCGGTATAATGCGCCCAGCCCTCGGCATAGGCGTAACCCACGAACAGCTGCCCGAAGAGCGAGGGCGAGCGGTTGGCGTGGAGGAACTGGACGAAATGGCCGGGCATCACTTCATGCACTGACGTGAACAGCAGGTCCTGCTTGCCGGGCACAAAGCCGTCCTGCACTTCCTTTGTCCAGCTCGGGTCTGGCGGCGAGATGTAATAGACGGACGGAATGCCCTTATCGAACGGCCCCGGCGGATCGATATAGGCCGAGTTTTGCCGGTTATAGGGCGGACTTTCTTCGACCAGCGCCTCCTCAGTGCCGGGAATCGAGACGAGATCCTTGTCGATCACAAAGGCGCGCAGCATCGGGATTTGCCGCCGGGCTTCGGCGACCGGGCCGCCTTCGGGCTTGTTCGCGTTCATCTTGGCGGTGCACGCCTCGATCGTCGCGCCCGGCGCGAATTTCGCGCAGGCCTCGGCAAAGGCATCCTGATTGCGTTTCAGATCGGCCATCCCGATCGCCTCGAGCTCGGCGAGCGGCGTGTTCACGCCCTCGGTCGCGGCGAGCATCCGGGCAAAGCGATCCGCACCGAGCGCGAAATCCTGCGTCGCGGTGGCGCGCTGGCTTTCGAGCCAGGTGCCGATTTCGCGCATCGCCTTGGCGGCGGCCTGCGACGCCGTGTCGAATTCCTTTTGCAACGCCGAATCATTCACGCTGGCGAACGCCTTTTTCGCGTCCCCTGCGTAGAAATCGGCAAAACCGTTGAACCCCGCAACGCCGTAATTGACGAAACTGAGTGGCATCGGCGTTTTCAGGTTCGCGCGGATATTGGGCGCCTGCGCGGCGACGCTTTTAAAGAACGCGATCATCGCCTTCATCCGGGTCGGCGCATCGGCGTAGGGCCGCGCGATATAGACGTTCGGGTCGAGCCCGCCGCCGACATAATAGGTCGGGTTGTGGTGCGGCAGATCGGCGTCCTCCAGCCAGAAGAGCTTCCCTTCGGCGACCTTCACCAGATAATCGCGCTCGAACCGATCGGCTTCGGAGAGTTTAGCGGCATCGAACTTGCGCGCCGACGCGATCGTTTCGCGCAGGAAATCGCCCTGCTTCTTCAGGTCCGCCGCACTCCAGTCGGGCAAGCGACCGTCGAATTCATGCTTGCCCTGGTAGACGGCGTTGGCGGGATCGAGTTCGAACCAGCCGCTGACGAACGCATCGCGGAATTTTGCCCAGTCTCCCGCCTGCGCCATTGCCGCCATCGATCCGCCGGGCACCTGCGCCACGGGACCGCACCCTGCCAGCGCCAACAGGCTGGCTGCCATCATTAATTTCATCCGCAACGCGCTGCTCCCACTTGAGTCGACTCGCGCGAAGCTGGCAGGTTCCCAGCGTGATCGCCAGCCCCCGGCGATTGGCCCGCAATTCCTATCGGAGAACCCCAATGCCCTATGTCACCACGCGCGACGGCACCGATATCTACGTCAAGGATTGGGGGAGCGGGCGCCCCGTGATCCTGATTCACGGTTGGCCATTGTCGGCTGATAGCTGGGATGCGCAGGCGATGGCGCTCGCCGATGCCGGATATAGGGCCATCGCCTATGATCGGCGCGGCTTTGGCCGGTCGGCACAGCCCTGGGATGGCTATAATTATGATACGTTCAGCGACGATCTTGCCGATGTGATGGCCGCGACCGGCGCGACCAGCGATGCAACGCTGGTCGGCTTTTCAATGGGTGGCGGCGAAGTCGCGCGGTACATGTCGCGGCACGGCGGCAAGGGCGTCATTGCGGCCGGGCTGATCGGATCGGTCGTGCCGTTCATGCTTCAGACCGACGATCACCCCAACGGCGCGCCAATGGAGGTGTTCGATGGCATCAAGGCGGGGATCATCGCCGATCGTCCCGGCTTCTTCCGCGGCTTTCTGCGCAATTTCTTCGGGGTCGATGCCCTGCCAGATCCAGTGAGCGATGATGTCGTCGCCTGGGCGTGGCAGATCGCGATGCAAGCAAGCCTCAAGGCAACGCTCGATTGCGTTACCGCGTTCGGCACCACCGATTTTCGGGGTGATCTGCCCGCGTTCAAAGTGCCCACGCTGATCGTTCACGGCACAGGCGATGGCATCGTGCCAATCGACATTTCCGCCCGCCCCGCCGCTCAGGGCATCGCGGGTGCCCAGCTGATCGAATATGAAGGTGCCCCTCACGGTTTCACCGTCACCCACCGAGATCGCTTCACTGCCGATCTGTTGGCGTTTCTGTCCGCATGAAGAAAAGCTTGGGGCCAGCCAGCAATCGTTGATTGCTCCGCTGGCCCCAAGCGCTTTAAAGCCGCTCGCGATGGCCGAGGCGACCCACCCCTTTCAGATCACCAATTTCCGCTTTTACTGGGCGGCGCGCTTTTCGATGACGATCGCGCAGAATGCGATGATCATCGTCATCGGTTGGCAAACCTATACGATCGCACGCGAAACGATGAGCCCGAATGCAGCCGCCGCGCAATTGGGGCTGATCGGGTTGCTGCAGTTTCTGCCGCTGTTCTTCTCGACACCGATCACGGGGTGGGTCGCCGACCGGTTCGATCGCCGCTGGATCGGGCGCGCTACGGTCATGTTACAGGTACTGTGCGCGCTGGCGTTAACGATCGTAACGTTCAGCGGCGCGATGACACTACCGGTGTTGTTCTCGGTCGCAGTGGCGCTGGGTTTCTGCCGGGCATTTGCGGGCCCTGCCTTCAGCGCGCTTGCCCCGAATTTGGTGCCGCGCGCAATTTTGCCCACCGCGATCGCGCTCAGCTCGATCTCGTGGCAGGTCGGGACGATCATCGGACCGGCACTGGGCGGGATCGCCTATGCGACGGCACCCTTTGCTGCTTACGCCCTTGCAACGGCGTTGTTCGTGGTATCGCTCGCCTGCCTGATGATGATCGGGGCGGTGCCCCGCAGCGTTATCCCCGGTAAAGCCCACCCGCTCCGTCAGATTGCCGATGGTCTGGCCTATGTCGGGCAGAACAAACTCGTGCTGGGCACGATCACGCTCGATTTGTTCGCCGTGTTCCTGGCCGGTACCACCGCGCTGCTGCCGATTTATGCGCATGACATATTGAAGGTCGGCCCGGTCGGGCTGAGCCTGCTCGCATCGGCCCCGGCAGTCGGCGCATCGATCACCGCGATCTTTTTCTCGTTCCGACCGATCAAGACCAATGTCGGCCCCAAGATGCTCTGGGCAGTCATCATTTATGGCAGTGCCACAATCGTATTCGGCGTGTCACAGACGATGGCGCTCAGCCTGGCCGCGCTCGCCGTGGCGGGCGCGGCTGACATGTTTTCCGTCTATATCCGCCAATCGCTGATTCAGTTGCACACACCAGACGACAAGCGCGGCCGCGTAGGCGCCGTCTCGCAACTCACCATTTCGGCATCGAACGAACTGGGAGAAGCCGAATCCGGTTTCCTCGCCGCGGCGCTCGGCCCCGTGGGCGCGGTGCTGGTTGGCGGTGGCGGGGCGATTGTCGTCACGATCCTGTGGACTTTCCTGTTCCCGAGCATCCGCCGCGCCCGCACCTTCGACCCCGCAGAAGATCTACCCGATCCCCATAACACCAA
>CAZWAL010000019.1:0-22582 GCA_964631905.1 uncultured Stakelama sp. | reverse complement strand
CCACCGAATATTTATACGCCGCCGCCGCAATCGTCGGCATCTTTGCGATCAGCCGGTGGCTGGCGACCATGCGCTGGTACGGATCGGTAATGTCGGTCGAGTCGTGATAAAAGGCGCTCAGCGCGCCCACGACACCGCACATGATCGCCATCGGATGCGCATCGCGGCGGAAGCCCCGGTAAAAGGTCATCAGCTGTTCGTGCAGCATCGTGTGGCGCGAAATAGTGTAAGTGAATTTGTCGAGTTCGTCGCTGCTCGGCAATTCGCCGTTGAGCAGCAGATACGATACTTCCATGAAGCTCGACTGTTCGGCGAGCTGGCCGATCGGATAGCCGCGGTGGAGCAGGATACCCTCATCGCCATCGATATAGGTCAGGCCCGATTCGCAGCTCGCGGTGGACGTGAAGCCGGGATCGAAGGTGAACTTGCCGGTCTGCGCGTAGAGCTTTCGGATATCGACGACTTGCGGCCCGACCGTGCCGGACACCACCTTGTAATCATGATCGGCCCCATCGACCGTGAGTTTTGCGATGTCAGTCATAGGTCCCTCTTCTTGCCTGATTACTTACGCCCGAACTGATCAACCGCCATGCGCTGCCGCACCGGCCGTCTGATCCGCGATCCGACCGAGGCTTTCGGTCCGCCCCAGCAGGACGAGCACGTCGAAAATCCCGGGTGATGTCTTTCGTCCCGTCAATGCCGCGCGCAAGGGTTGTGCGACCGCGCCCAGCTTTACCCCGGCGGCCTCGGCAACCTGCTTGACGGCAGTCTCGAGCACTTCCGTATCCCAGTCATTCACGGCGTCAAGCGCGGCGTGAACGCGGGCAAGCAGATCGGCCCCGTCGCCTGCCAATAAGCCTTGTGCCGCCTCATCCATCGTGAGCGGACGCGTGCGGAAAAGAAAGCCGGCGCCGTCGGCCAGCTCGAGCAAATTGGCAGCGCGCGGCTTGAGTACGGGCATGGCCCGGCGGAGCAGATCGTGCCCATCTGCACCTAAATCGTGCGCGATATGTGGTGCCACCAGATCGGCCAGTCGGGCATCATCGGCGATGCGGATGTAATGACCGTTCAGGCTCTCCAGCTTCTTCAGATCGAACCGGGATGGTGATTTGCCGACCCCGGTCAGATCGAACCATTTGGTTGCCTGTTCGCGGCTGATGATCTCATCATCGCCGTGCCCCCAGCCGAGCCGCAACAGGTAATTGCCGAGTGCTTCGGGCAAAATGCCGAGTTCATCGCGATAGGCATCGACACCCACTGCGCCGTGGCGCTTGGACATCTTGGCACCGTCAGTCCCGTGGATCAGCGGGATATGCGCATAAACGGGCACAGGCCAGCCACCCTCGATCGCATCCATCGCGTGCATGATCGGCAACTGGCGAAACGCGTTGTTAAGATGATCGTCGCCGCGGATCACATGCGTGACGCCCATATCGTGATCGTCGACCACCACCGCGAGCATATAGGTCGGCGTGCCATCCGAGCGGAGCAGGACGAAATCGTCGATCTCGGCGTTCTGGACGGTCACATCGCCCTGTACCTGATCGCTGATCGTGATCGCACCCTCGCGAGGGGCCTTTAACCGCACGACGAAGGGGGCACCATCGGGCGCTTCGGCGGGATCGCGATCCCGCCAACGGCCATCATAGCGCAGCGGCTGCTTGGCAGCCTGCTGTGCCGCGCGCATTGCCGTCAGTTCGTCAGCGGTCGCGAAACATTTATAGGCATGGCCCGCCGCCAGCATCTGGTTCGCGACGTCGGCATGGCGATCGGCGCGCGCGAACTGGAAAATGGTGTCGCCATCCCAGTCGAGCCCCAGCCAGCTCATTCCGTCGATAATCGCATCGATCGCTGCCTGGGTGGAGCGGGCGCGATCGGTATCTTCGATCCGCAGCAGAAACTTGCCGCCATGCGCCCGCGCAAACAGCCAGTTGAACAGCGCGGTGCGCGCGCCGCCAATGTGCAGGAAACCGGTGGGAGAGGGTGCAAATCGCGTGACGACCGGCGATGGGGTGACGGGCGCATTCATGGCTGTAAAAATTTCAAAACTTGCGCCACGTTGCGGCTTCTCCCAGACTTGAAAATCGATGGCCAGTTCAGCCTCGCGCGCCCCTAGCACGGTGATCGCCCCGCTTCAAACGGCGGCGTGGCGTCGCGTGTCGTCTTTCGTCACTTCGGCACGTGACAGGATCGAACAATGGCTTGAAGCTGAGCGCGATCAGCTGGTGCTCTGGCTGCCGGTCATGCTCGGCGCTGGTGCGGCCTTGTGGTTCATGTTGCCCGATCCGGTCGCCTGGGCGCTGGCGGCTGGGGCGCTTACAGGTTTGATGCTGATTGCGCTGGCGGCGGGACGGGGCGGGCGGGCGGCGCGAACGATAGCGATCGGGTGTGCGGCAATGGTGATCGGCCTTGCGCTGATCTGGTGGCGCGCCGAACGGGTCGCCAGTACCCCGCTCACGCGGCCGATGATCGTCCGGTTCGATGCGCGCGTGGAGAGAGTCGATCCGCTGCCTTCGCGTGAACTCGTGCGCCTTCGGTTGGCACCGCTCACGATTGTCGAGAATATGGGACGATCGCGGGCGGGCAAACTGCCATCGCTGGTGCGCATCAATATGGCGACGGCGGATATGCCTGCAGGCCTATCGCGCGGGGCGGTGATCCGACTGGGTGCGCGGCTGATGCCGCCGCCACCGCCATCGGTGCCGGGCGCGTATGACTTTGCCCGCGTTGCGTGGTTCGATCGGCTCGGCGCGACGGGCAGAGGCTTTGCGCCGATCACCGTCCTGTCGCCCGGTGATGCCGACCAGGGCGGGCTGCGCGCGCGCTTGTCTGCGCACATTCGCGATCGGATTGGCGGAGCGCCCGGCGCGATTGCGGCGGCGCTCGCGACGGGCGATCAGGGGGCGATTCCGCTGGAGGAAGCAGAGGCGATGCGGCGCTCCGGGCTGGCGCACCTGCTATCGGTCAGCGGGTTGCACATAACCGCTGTCGTCGGGGCGGTGATGCTTGTGATGTTGCGGCTGTTGGCGCTGAGTTCGTGGGCCGCGCTGCATCTGCGCTTGCCTTTGATTGCCGCGGGGGCAGCGGCACTGGCGGCGATCGGTTACACCGTGCTGACGGGTGCCGAAGTGCCGACCATCCGTTCATGTGTTGCAGCGTTGATGGTACTGCTGGCGATTGCGCTCGGCCGAGAGGCGATGACGCTGCGGCTGGTCGCCACGGGTGCGGTGATCGTGCTGCTCTTTTGGCCGGAGGCGCTGGCGGGACCGAGTTTCCAACTATCCTTTGCTGCGATTACCGCGATCATCGCGCTGCACGAGCATCCGCGTGTTCGCGCCTGGTTTGCGCCGCGCGAAGAGGGGCGCGGACGCTGGCTGCTGCGCCAGCTCGCGTCGCTGCTGCTGACCGGCATCGTCGTCGAGGCAGCGTTATCGCCGATCGCGCTCTACCATTTCCACAAAGCGGGATTGTACGGCTCGCTCGCCAATATCGTGGCGATCCCGCTAACGACGTTCATCGTCATGCCGCTCGAAGCGCTCGCGCTGGCGCTTGATCTGCTCGGCATGGGCGCGTCGGTCTGGTGGCTGGCCGAACAGGCGCTGCGATTGCTGCTGGCGATAGCACATCTGGTCGCTGCGGCGCCGGGGGCGGTGGCGACATTGCCGAGCATGCCTGTTGGTGCCTTCGCACTGATCGTTATCGGCGGGCTGTGGATCGCGTTATGGCGCACGCGCGCGCGTTGGTTGGGCGCGCTGCCGCTCATCGTCGGCGCGGGCTGGAGCGCGATGACACTGCCGCCCGATCTGCTGGTGACGGGGGACGGGCGACATGTTGCGCTACGGACTGAAGCGGGCAACGTCGCGCTGCTGCGGGACCGCGCCGGGGACTATACCCGGTCGATGCTGGCCGAAGCGAGTGGCATCGATGGTGAACCCTTGCTCCTCGCCGATCAGCCGGGCGCACGCTGTAGTCGTGATCTGTGTATCGCCGACCGGGTAGCGGGCGGGCGGCGCTGGCGGATTATGGCCACGCGCAGTCCCTATCGCTTGTCAGTGGCTGAGCTGATCGCTGCGTGTCGCGATGCCGATATCGTCATCAGCGATCGCCGCTTGCCCAAGCGTTGCACGCCCCGCTGGCTCCGGCTCGACCGGCCCGTGCTTTACCGGACAGGCGGGGTGTCGGTTACGCTGGGATCGGGCACCGTTCGCACCGTGTTCCAGCCGGGCGATCGCCATCCGTGGCTGCCAATTGCAGGTCGCGGTCCCAGCAATCGCTAGCGCGGAAAGCTTCAGTCGTAGCGGCGGAGCAATCCGGCGAGCTTACCCTGCACGCGGACCTGGCGCGGATCATAACGCTGTGGATCATAGGCACGGTTCGCTGGATCGAGCCGGACCATCGCGCCTTCACGCCGGAAATACTTCAGCGTCGCTTCGCTTTCCTCGATCAGCGCGACCACGATCTCGCCGTCGCGGGCCACATCGGTGCGGCGGATCAGCGCGTAATCGCCGTCCAGAATGCCGGCGTCGACCATCGAATCACCGGCAACCTCAAGGGCATAATGTTCGCCATTACCCAGCAATGCCGCAGGAACTGAAAGCATCGAATGACCTTCGAACGCCTCGATCGGCACACCCGCCGCAATTCGGCCGTGCAGCGGGATTTCGATCACGTCGTTGGCGGGCTCGGGCATCGGACGGATATTGGCCGGGATCGTCGATGCGGCGCTTGGCTTGGTGACGCGCGCATTTTCGGGGCGATCGGGCATCCGCAACACCTCGAGCGCGCGCGCGCGGTTCGGCAGGCGACGGATGAACTGTCGCTCTTCAAGCGCGCTGATCAGCCGGTGCACACCCGACTTGGATTTCAGGTCGAGCGCTTCCTTCATTTCTTCGAATGAAGGCGAAACGCCGGTATCGGCAAGGCGATCATTGATGAAGCAAATCAACTCGTGCTGTTTGCGCGTGAGCATGGTGTTCCTCCGTCCAGAACAGACGACGAACGTTTAGGCAACGCAATTCGTCAAGTCAAGCGATCGGCAGGATCTCCACGACGTCGCCCGATCGGGCCGCCGGCGCAAAGGGCGGACGGATAATCAAACACGCCGAGTCAGCGAGCGTTTTCAGCATTGAACTGTCCTGCTTGGAAGCGGCGATGACGCGCCCATCCTCCCACCAAGCCCGCAGATAGTCCTGGCGCTGGTCGTTCGCGGGCAGCGTGGCGCCCAGCGTGGCGGTGATCGTTTCGGGGAACGGATCGCGCGCACCGCCAAGCGCACCGATCAGAGGCCGCAGGAACAGGTGCGCGGTAACGAATGCAGATACCGGGTTGCCCGGCAGCCCGAGGATCACTGCGCCACCGATCCTGCCAGCGAGCATCGGCTTGCCGGGGCGAAGCGCGATCCGCCAGAAATCGATGCTGCCGCCCGCCGCTTCGATCGCGGGACGGATCAGGTCATGGTCGCCCACTGACGCGCCGCCGATCGTGACGATGATATCGGCATCGATCGCGGCAATCGCGGCGGTGATCTGCTCAAGCCGATCGGGCAGGATCGGCAGCTGCGCGATGTCGACGGGCAGATCGGCGAGGTGAGCGGCAAGCATGACACCATTTGCTTCCGGCACCTGACCCGCGCCGATCGGTGCACCTGGCGGTACGAGTTCGTCCCCGGTCGTCAAAATGGCGATCCGCACCCGCCTGTTTACCACCAGCGCGCCATACCCCGCGATCGCCGCGAGCGCGATCCGCGTCGGGGTCAGCCGATCCCCGCGCGCAACCAGCAATTCGCCGTCGCTGAAGTCGAGCCCTGCCGGGCGCACGTTGCGCCCTCGCGCGGGCGGTCCTTCGCCGGACAGGATCACGTGGGCGCCGTCTGGCGTCGCTTCCTCCTGCACCAGCACGGTATCGGCACCTGCGGGCATTGCTGCGCCCGTGAAGATACGCACCGTTTCGCCTGGTGAAACCGTGCCCGCAAAGCCGTTTCCGGCAGCGCTTTCGCCGATCAGCGTGAAGGGGCCGGGCAGATCGGCAAAGCGGATCGCATAGCCGTCCATCGCCGACAAATCGGTCGCGGGTTGCGATCGCAGCGCCGCGATGTCAGCAGCGGCCCAACGACCGGCAGCAAGCGAAAGCGCGACCGTTTCGCTTTCAACCCGCGTGCCGAGCGCCAGCAGCCGCTGTTGCGCGTCGAGAACAGGCAGCAGTCCCGCCATATCAAAGCGCCTAGTGCAGCTTCAGGCGTGGGCGGATGACCTGGTTGATCCGCCCCATCGCGATCAGCGCCACGCCCTTGATCCAGCCATGAATGGCGACGATGTGCATGCCGTAGAGCGAGACATAGATCAGCCGCGCGATCCGCCCCTCCACCGCCATGCGTCCGCCGACCAGATTGCCCATCAGGCTGCCGACCGTGGAAAAGCGTGACAGCGACACCAGCGACCCCTTATCCTGATACACGAACCCACGCAGCTTACCGCCGCTGATCAGCGCACAGATATTGTGGAATGCGGTGCCTGCCATCTGGTGCGCGGCCTGCGCCCGCGGGGGAATGGGGCGCTCCTCGCCATCCGGCACGAAGCGCGCGCAATCGCCGATCGCAAAGATACGCTCGTCGCGTGTGGTCTGCATCGTCCTGGTCACGACCAGCTGATTACCGGGCGTCGTTTCAAGCCCGCCAATCCCTTGCAGGAAATCGGGACCCTTCACACCTGCTGCCCAGACGCGCAGATCGGCGGGGATGAACGTGCCGTCCGACGTGGCGATGCCTTGGTCGGTAATCTCGGTTACTTGCCGCCCGGTAAGCACACGCACACCGATTGCCTCAAGTTCTTCGGTGGCGGCTTGGGAGAGGTTTTCGGGCAAGGCAGGCAGGATGCGCGGGCCTGCCTCGACCAGCGTCACGTCCAGCCGAGTCTCGTCGAACACTTCCAGCCCGTAATAGGCGAGGCCCTTGGCCGCGTTGAACAGTTCGGCGGCAAGTTCGACCCCGGTCGCGCCGCCGCCGACGATCGCCACGCGAACCCTCGCATCCGCGGCGGGATCCGCACTCATCGCACGAGAGACGCGCAGGCACTGGTTCAGAAGGCGTTTGCGGAATCGGTCTGCCTGGGTGCGATCATCGAGATAAATGGCGTTATCGCGCACGCCAGGCGTGCCGAAATCATTCGAGACTGAGCCCACCGAAATGACGAGATAGTCGTAGCGAATGCGGTGCCGCGCGACGATTTCGCGCCCGGTTTCATCAAGGATCGGCGCAATCACGACCTGACGCGCTTCGCGGTCAATTGCCTCCAGCGATCCGTCGAAAAACCGGTAGTTCCAGCGATAGGCATGGCTGCGATAGCCAACTTCATCCAGATTGGCATCGAGCGATCCGGCGGCGACTTCGTGCAGCAGCGGTTTCCAGATATGCGTCTGGTTGCGATCGATCAGGATGATGTCGAACTTCTTGCGGCCGAATTTCTTGCCCAGCCGTGCAACCAGCCCCAGGCCGCCAGCACCGCCGCCGACCACGACGATCTGGATTTTTTTCGTTTTCTGGTTGTTGCTCAACGATGTTGGCGAAGGCGCTGATGACGTCGTCGCCCGCGCCATCTCCTGGTCCCCTGCGGCATCAGCCATTGCCGTTCGATCCCTTGCTATCGCCCCACATCGAAGCGTGCGCGATATTGCAGTGCAGCACCAGCGTTAAATTGCCGGGGGCGGTGCGCGCCATGTGCCCGATTTTCCGCCGCTCTTTTCGATCAGGCGCACCTGGCCGATTTCCATGCCGCGGTCGATCGCCTTGGCCATGTCATAGATTGTCAGCAGCGTGACCGACACCGCCGTCATTGCCTCCATCTCGACACCCGTCTTGCCCGTCGTCGCGCATGTTGCGGTAACGGTAACGCCGCTATCGTCCGGCACAAGATCGACAGCAACGCGGGTGAGTGGCAGCGGATGGCATAGCGGGATCAGGTCGCTGGTGCGCTTGGCGGCCATGATGCCCGCAATCCGCGCCACCGCCAGCACATCGCCCTTCTTCGCCGCCCCGTCGCGAATGGCTGATGCGGCCTCGGCGGTCATCGTGATTCGTCCCGTTGCGATCGCCTGTCGCGCCGTATCAGTCTTGCCGCCGACATCGACCATATGCGCGGCGCCCTGCGCATCAAGATGCGTGAGATCGCTCACCCGCCGATCAGCGCGCGCGTCGCCGCCTCGACATCGTCGGCACGCATCAATGCCTCGCCGACCAGGAAGCAACGCACGCCTTTTTCAGTCATCGCGTCGAGATCGGCCCGGGTCGACAGCCCGCTTTCGGCCACAAAAGTACATCCCGCCGGTGCCTTTGCGATCAGGCTGTAAGTGTGCGAGAAATCGACCGTGAAGTCGTGCAGGTTGCGATTGTTGACGCCGATCAGCCGCGATTTGAGCTTCATTGCGCGCTCAAGTTCCTTGGCGTCGTGCACCTCGACCAGCACGTCCATCCCGCATTCGAGCGCGGCCGCCTCAATCTCCGCGAGCGCTTCGTCATCGAGCGCGGCCATGATCAGCAGGATCGCATCGGCCCCGAGCGCGCGCGATTCGGGCACTTGCCATGCGTCGATCATGAAGTCTTTGCGGATGACCGGCAGGCTGACAACGTCGCGCGCCGCCGCCAGATAGGCATCAGCGCCCTGAAACCAATGCTCATCGGTCAGCACCGACAGGCACGCCGCACCCCCCGCCTGATAGGCAATGGCGTGCGCGGGAGGATCGAAATCCTCGCGGATCAGGCCCTTGGACGGGCTTGCCTTCTTAATCTCGGCGATCAGTGCGGGGCCGTGCTCGGCGCGGGCATCGAGCGCCGCACGAAAGCCGCGTGGGAGTGTCTGCTCGGCGATCATCGCATCGAGATCAGCGAGCGAAATACACGCCTTGCGTGCGGCAACGTCGGCGCGCTTGGTTTCCAGAATGCGGTTCAGAATGGTCGTCATGAATAGGCGATCCAGCAGTCCAGCAGCGTATTGGCAAGGCCATTATCGAGCACTTCGCGCGCCTCCTCTACGCCTTCGGCAAGCGTATCAACGCGTGCCGCCACCATCAATGCGGCCGCCGCGTTGAGCAATACCGCATCCCGGTATGCGCCCGTTTCACCGAGCAGCAAGCGGCGCAGGGCAGCGGCATTATAAGCTGGATCACCGCCACGCAGCGCCTCGATCGGGTGGCGCGGCAAGCCAGCGTCTTCAGGCGATATTCGCACTGGTAGTGCGATCGTGCCGATGCTCTCAACCACGCTCGGGCCGGCTCCCGACAGTTCATCCAGCCCCTCTTCGCCCGATACGACGATCGCGGCTTCGGTACCTAATTGCGCCAGCGCATCGGCATAGACGGGCGCATAATCGGGCCGGGCGATGCCGATCAGCTGACGCTTGACGCGGGCGGGGTTGGCGAGCGGCCCCATCAGGTTGAAGATCGTGCGTTTGCCGATCTGGCGACGAATGGGGGTGATGCGCTTCATCGCCGGATGGTGATTGGCCGCAAACAGAAACGCGATCCCAAGATCGCGCAGGCTCGCTTCGGCCAGCCGCCCGGCGCGGTCCATGTCGAGGCCAAGCGCTTCGAGCGTGTCAGCGGCACCAGCCTTGCTCGATGCAGCGCGGTTGCCGTGCTTGGCGACTGGCACGCCCGTCGCGGCCACGACCAGCGAAACGGCGGTCGATACGTTCAGCGTGTGATGCCCGTCGCCGCCGGTGCCGCAAACATCGATCGACCCGGCGGGGGCGTCGATGGGAATCAACCGCGCCCGCAGTGCCCGCGCTGCCTCAGCAATTTCGGTGCTTGTTTCGCCACGATCGCTGAGCGCCATCAGGAAATCAGCGATCGCCAGTTCTGAGGTGCGGGCATCGAGGATGTCGGCAAAAGCTTGCGCTGCGACATCCCGCGCGAGCGGCTCCGCGGGATTGGGCAGGTCGACCAGGGTCGTCACGCCAGCGCCTTTGGCCGCAGCCCGGCCAGCGCCATGAAATTGGCGAGCATCGCATGGCCATGCTCGGTCGCGATGCTTTCGGGGTGGAACTGCACGCCGTGGATCGGCAACGTGGCATGGCGGAAACCCATCACCGATCCGTCATCGGCGGTCGCATTCACCACCAGATCGGCGGGAATGTCCTGCACGATCAGCGAGTGATATCGCGTTGCCGTGAAGGGCGAGGGGAGACCCGCGAACAGCCCGGAGCCGTCATGCGTTACGGGTGATGTCTTGCCGTGCATCAGCCCGCCACGCACCACTTGCCCGCCAAAATGCTGGCCAATCGCCTGATGGCCGAGGCACACTCCGAGCAGGGGCTTACCCGCTGCGGCGCACGCAGCGACAAGATCGAGCGATATCCCTGCCTCGGTCGGTGTTTTGGGGCCGGGTGAAATCAGAAAGGCATGGGCGTTGCTGGCAATCGCCTCGGCCGCGCTCAGCGCATCGTTGCGCACCACGCGCACCTCGCTCCCCAATTCCATCAAATAATGGACCAGGTTCCACGTAAAGCTGTCGTAATTGTCGATGACGAGGATCATGCGGCGCGCTTGTAGCCGATGCGTTCCGCAGCGCAACCGTGCCCGAGGAAACTGGTATGGTGAAACTGATCGGGTGCAACGGGATAACGAATTATCGCAACAGTGTAGACATCTACCGGGACTATTGTACCGTTTCTCCATCCACTGGCACCGGACCGACTCCGTGCTAAACGCCCTGGGAGTGCGTATCATGCATCGTTCGTTTGCCGTTGCCCTGTTCCTTCTGTTACCAGCAACCGCATCGCTGGCGCAGACGCAGGACGCGCCGATTGCTGGCGCGCCGCCCGCCAAGATCCGCAGCGTTACGCTGACCCCTGGTGACAAATGCCCCCAATCGACCGATGGCGAAATCGTCATCTGCCAGACGCTCGATGAGCCGTATCGGATTCCCAAGGCACTCCGTACCGTGGTACCGACCGCAGCCAACCGTACCTGGGCGAGCCGAGCGGCCGGAATCGACGATGCCGTGCGCGAAGCTAGCGGCGTACCGGATAGTTGCTCTACCACGGGCACAGGCGGTCAGACCGGGTGCACGCAGCAGCTGATCCAGCGCTGGCAGGCCGAACGGCGCGAAGCCCAGCAGGATCGCCGCGAACCGCGCTGAACGGCGTATCGCTAGTTGGCGGTCAGGCTGAAGTCCGGGTTTGTCGTGTCGAGCATTCGAGCAACCTGATCAGCGATCGGTTGACCGCCGATATCGGCCACACTCGAAAGGAAGGCGGCTTCGTCGGTCGATTGGCCGCTTGCCTTGCGCGCGAGATAGCCGCGCCAAACCGCGTAAAGCCCATCCTTGGTTGGTGCGCGCTGCCGGAGCGCCGCATCGATCGAGAGATTGACGAGCATGCCGCATTGATAGGCCGGGGTGTTTGTTTGGCGGCTGGTGACTTGATGTAGCGACTTTTCGCGCAACAGCGTAGCGCAGGATTCGCGTGCAGTCTTGATGCGTCGGGCGACATAATCAGCCTGAGATGCACCGGATTCGCGCAAGGCAATCGCAGCGAATGCTTCCGCGCCGCCTTCATGAATCCACCAGCCTGGTGCATCGTCGGTCGTGATCCCGCGCTGGTGAAGATGCCCGGCTTCATGGGCAAAATGCCAGGCGAGATCATTGGCGAAGTCGGGCTTGGCGAATTCAACCGGCCAGCGACTGCCATAGAAATGCGTGAAAATCTGCCCGGGCAGGGTGCCCCCCTGGCGACCCCAGCCGCCGCCAGGATGCGCCGCATCATAGGACGCGAACAGTGCCGGTCGCGTTTCGAGTTTACCAAGGCGTGCGGAAAAATAAGCCATGAGCATCGGCAGCTGCTGCTCGAGTTGCTGTCGGATATTGTCCGGCAGGCCGCGATCAACAACGGCGTTCACTACGCCGGCATCGGTGAGCGCGCCGTCGCCGATATAGACGTACCGTCCCTCGTCGCCATCCAACCATACAGCGCTGCCGCGATAGGTCTGACCGTTCAGCAAGATGCGGCGGTGATCGCGCACCATCAGTCGCATCCGCCATTTTCTGGAGTTCGCTGCCGAACAGCTATCGCTGCAGGCGAACAGGCGGCCCGTGTAGAATAGGAGACTGCCGTCGCCAAAGGGGGCGAACGGCGCATAGTCGCTTGGCAGGTCGCGATAGAGCGGGGGCATCTGGAGATCGACTTGGCGAAACGGCTTGCCGTCGATGCGACTAACGATTTCGACGCCGCCGTTGTTCTCATCGCTCCCATAGGTGATCTGGAATCCTTGAGGTGCGGACCATGTCTTGGTGCGGCTGGCATCGGGGGTTCGATCGAATGCCATCCGGGTCACGGGATGGTCAAAACGATAGCGGACGATCCAGTCCTTCTTCGCATCGGCAATCGCCGTGATCATCGGCCTGGCGGCTTGGCGGATGCCAGTAGGAGTGGGCGCCGGACTATGCGCGATGGCTGGGTTGATTGCCAATGCGGCAATGCACGCAGCCAGCACCACTCGAACCATTCTGCACTCCCTCCCTTACTGGCCGAAGCCTGCGCTTCCCGCATGGGCAATCGCTTCGCGGGCAGCGGCAAGCAATGCGCCCGCCTTCGCCTCACATTCGCGTTGTTCATAGGCGGGATCGCTATCGGCGACGATGCCCGCGCCCGCCTGAATATGGATCGTCCCGTCTTTAACGATCGCGGTCCGCAGGACGATGCAACTGTCCATCGATCCATCGGGCGAGAAATAGCCGACGCCCCCGGCATAAGCCCCTCGCACCTCCGGTTCCAGTTCCGCAATGATCTGGCAAGCGCGCACCTTGGGGGCGCCCGATACCGTGCCCGCCGGAAAACCCGCTAACAGCGCATCAATTGCGTCATGCTTCGGATCGAGCCGCCCCACCACGTTGGAGACGATGTGCATGACATGGCTGTAGAATTCGACGGTGTAGCTGTCCGTCACGCGCACACTGCCGGCTTCCGCCACACGCCCGGTATCGTTGCGGCCAAGATCGAGCAGCATCAGATGCTCGGCGCGTTCCTTGGGATCGGCGAGCAGGCTGGCCCGGTTGGCTTCATCTTCGGCGGCCGTATTGCCGCGCGGGCGAGTGCCGGCGATTGGACGAATCGTGACTTCTCCGTCGCGCACCCGGACGAGGATTTCGGGGCTCGATCCGGTAAGCGAAAAGCCCGGCAGATCGAGGTGATAAAGGAAGGGAGAGGGGTTGATCCGCCGAAGCGCGCGGTAAAGCTCGAACGAGGGCAGCGCGAAGGGCAGGGTGAAGCGCTGCGCCAGCACCACCTGAAAGATATCGCCCGCAACGATATAGTCTTTGGCTGCCGCCACCATTTCCGCATACTTCCCCGGCGGCAGCACGGGATTGAGCGCGACATCATCTTCCACGCTGTGGGCACGTGGGGGGAGCGGCGCGCTCACGAGCCGCGCGGCGGTGGCGTCGATGCGCTCGGCTGCCGCTTCGATCAGTGCGGCTGGCGGGCGTGATGGATCGGGCCAAACGGGGGCGACCAGAAACAGGGCATCGGCCAGACGGTCAAAGATCAGGATGATCGTGGGGCGCACGAACATCATGTCGGGCAGGCCAAGCGCGTCGGTCGCGGGTCGATCGAGCGTTTCCACCAGCCCAACGGTTTCATAACCGAAATAGCCCACAAGGCATGCAAGCGCCCGGGGCAGTTCAGCAGGAACGTCCATTAGACAGTCATTCACCAGCGCGCGAAGTGCCTCCAATGTCGGCTGCGGGCAGGGCGCAAAGGCAGTCCGATCGGTCTGCCAGTACGGATTGATCGCGGCACTGTTACCATGGGCGCGAAACACCAGATCAGGGGCAAGGCCGATCAGGCTGTGCCTTCCGCGAATGGCGCCACCCTCCACCGATTCCAGCAGAAAGTCGCCGCGCCCGGGCTCGATCAGTTTCAGCGCCGCCGCGACCGGGGTTTCGGTATCGGCAATCTGTCGCCGCCACAGCAGCGCGGGCCGGCCGGCAGCCAGCGCTGCCTGCGCTGCGTCTATTCCTTGTACCGCGCTGCGTTTCTCCATCGGTCCGGTCAGCGCTCGCCGACCAAGTCCTTGCGTGTCTGGGCGATAAGGGCATCGTTCTTTTTCACGCCAACGTCCTTACGGGCGGCTGCCACGAACTGTTGGACGAATTCACGGCCCACCAGTTTGCTCAGGTCCCCCCGCATTGCCTGCAGCAATTGCGGATTGTTGACCGCACCGGCGCGTTCAACCTGATCGAGATAGATCACGTAATAGCCGGTCTGATTGGGTGCCTCGAGCAGCTTTGCCGTTTTGTTGGCCATGCTGAACAGCAGCACCAATGGGGCAGGGGCACCTTTGGGATCGCTTGCCAGCTGCGCGCGCGATGAGGCGATCGGCCGGGCATCAGGAAGCTTGATCGGGGACTGTGCAATTGCTTGCGACAAGGGCACGCCCTTGTTCGCCTTCGCCACGATGTCGACCGCAATTGTGCGCGCCTTTTTCAACGCGCGGTTGATCGCGAAGTCGCGGATGACAAGGCTGGAAATCGTGGCGAGCGCAGGCGGTGCGCTCGGCACCACCCGGTCAAGCGCCACCACCGCGAAGCTGCCGTCCTGATCGACCGGTGCCAGCTGCGGATCATCGCCAGGCTCGGCGGCAAACCCGGCCTTCACAATCTGGGCGAGCTTTGGATCGGGGGCAATCGTGCTGTTTTCAGGATCGCGACCGTCAGCGATGATCGGTGCAGTCGTTTGCGCCTGGAGTTTATTGTCACTGACGATTTCGGCGAAGGTCGCGTTGTCGGCGATCGCGTCGTCGATCTTGTCGCGCAGGGTGGTCAAGGCGGCGGACAGCTTCTGTGCGGCCAGTTCCTTTGTCAGGTCGGCACGCGCCTGATCGAGTGACTTTGCCGCGATCTGCTCCACACTATCGATGCGGACGATCGCCCAGCCGAGCGGTGCCTTGACCGGGCCGATAATGCTGCCGCGGGCGCCTGCGAACACCGCATTGGCGATTTCGGGCGTGGTCTGTGTGGCGTACGCTTTCTTGTCGAGCTTGGTCAGTTTGGCCGCATCGAGCCCAACCGCGCGCGCGGCGGCATCAATCGGGGTGCCGCCCTTGATCTTGGCCACCAGTGCATCGGCCCCGGCCTTGTCGCCGATTACGACTTGCGACAGCGTGCGGGTTTCGCTCGCGGCAAAGCGGGCAGCCTGTGCTTTGTATGCCGCGCTGATTTCGGTCTCGGTCGGCGTCGCTGACGCCTTCACGCGATCGGGTGTGATGACGGCATAGCGGATCACCCGGCGCTCCGGGATCGTGTAGCGCGCCGCGTTCCGTTTATAATAGGCCGCGACTTCCGCTTCGGTCGGCTTCTCGCCGGCGCCGATCGCGTTGGTCGGCACGAAACCGATCACCCCGGCACGCTTTTCGAGCAGCAAGGCGGCATAGGGCGCGGCGAGGTTGATCGGCACCTGGCCTGCGCCCTCGGTCGGGCTGGTAAGGTGCTGCCCCAAGGTGCTGCGCGAAATGTCGGCGCGGATCTGCGCATCGGTGATGCGGCGCTGGCTGAGCAGCAGTTCATATTTCGACTGGCTGAATTTGCCGTCCAGGCCCTGCAGATCAGGCACGCTGGCGATTTCGCCGTCGATGGCGCGCTTGCTGACAATCATGCCGACCTTCGTGCCGAATTGTGCGAGCGCAGTCGCGTTGATCAATCTTTCGAGCGTCGATTCAAAGCCGCCGGCATTCACATATTGCGCGACATCCAAGGTAGGCTGGCGCTGGCGCAGGGTTTGCACATCGTCCTGCACCCGGCGCTTCAGTTCCTCAAGCCCGACCTCGGCCTTGCCGACTCGCGCGACGCTGGTGCCGCCAGCAGCCGGTGTGCCGCTCGAGAGGCCGGTGATGTCGCTTGCCGCAAAGGCCACCGCAATGATCGCCAGAAAGACGAAGGTGACGATGATCCCCAACCGCGAATTGATGAACCGGCGAAAAAAGCTAATCATGCGTGGGAACAACCGATCCTGGCTGGTGGTGATTGGGGTTCGCTTTACGCAGCGAAGCGTGCAGCTTCAAGCTTGTGCATCCCGACCGGCGCGTTATCGCATCGTTAAAGCGGCGCCAGCCACAGGTGGAACATGCAGCCGAGGTACGAAAATAGGCCGATATGCGTAAATTGATCGTCGGAAATTGGAAAATGAATGGCGGCCTTGCGTCGCTTGATGAAATCAGCGCGATCGATCGGATCGCATGTGCGCATACCACCCTCGACATCGGGCTGGCGCTTCCTACCACGCTGATCAATCCTGCCAGCAGCTGCGCCACGGCCTTGATGATCGGCGCGCAGGATATCCATGCGATGCCTTCAGGGGCTTTTACCGGATCCGTTTCGGCGCAAATGGTGCGGGAGGCGGGCGCGACCATGACCATCGTCGGCCATAGCGAGCGTCGCCAGATGCAGGGCGAAACCAGCGCGGATGTCCGTGCCAAGGCATCGGCGGGAACCGCAGCGGGGTTGCAGGTGATCCTTTGCGTGGGTGAGATGATCCATACGCGTGAAGCGGGTGAGGCGGAGGCCTTTGTTGCCCGTCAGCTCGCCGACTCCCTGCCTGTCGATGCCTCGCCTGCCAGCCTGTCGATCGCCTATGAACCGATCTGGGCGATCGGCACTGGTCGTGTCGCGAATGCGGCGGAAGTTGCCACGATGCACGCCGCGTTACGCAAGACTCTGCGAACGGTCGTTGGCGCCAATGCCGACGCGTTTCGAATTCTGTATGGCGGTTCGGTAACGGGCGATAACGCACCGGGCCTGCTCGCAACGCCCAATGTCGATGGCGCGCTCGTGGGCGGTGCAAGCCTGACGGCGGCCGATTTCGGTCCTATTATCGTCGTCGCGGCAGAGCAGACTGCCCGGGTGCCCGCCTAGACGGCGCGGCGGCCGGTGATCAGGCGAAACACGATTACGATCGCTGCAATCACCAGCAGTGCGTGAATGAGCCCACCAGCGACGTTCAGGGCAAAACCCAATGCCCAAAGGACGAACAGGATGACGACGATTGTCCAAAGCATGGCGGTGTTCCTTCAAAAAGCCCGAACACCGCTGCACAGAGGCGAATGGCGGGGCGTGTGAAGGATCAACCCGCTACCGGGCTAAGCGTTCCGAGGCGTAGAACCGATTCTGCTGCCCTCAGCCCGGATAGCGCGCCTTCAGCATTGCCCAACTCGCCCGCAGACCCAGCGCGTCGCCCCCCTTGGGGCGGCCCGGCTTGGCAACGGGGCGCCACGCAAAGGTATCGAGGTGTACCCAGGGCGTGTCCTTCGGCACGAAGCGGCGGAGGAAAAGCGCAGCAGTGATCGATCCTGCAAACCCGCCATCGGGCGCATTGACCATATCGGCAATGTCGGATTTCAGCATCTCGTCATAGCCATCCCATAACGGCAATCGCCAAAGCGGATCATGAGCATCGCGCCCCGCAGAGAGCATCGCCTCGGCCAGCGCATCGTCATTGGCAAAAGTCGCGGGGAGATCGGGGCCAAGTGCCACGCGTGCTGCGCCCGTCAACGTCGCGAAATCGATGATCAGGTCCGGCTTGGCTTCGCCCGCCTTGGTCAGCGCATCGCCAAGGATCAGCCGCCCCTCGGCATCGGTATTGGTGTTTTCCACCGTCAGGCCGACGCGTGTTGGCAAAACGTCGCCGGGGCGAAAGGCATTGCCCGCGATCGCGTTTTCGACGGCGGGGATCAGCAAATGGAGCCGCACCTTCATCTGCGTGCTCATGATCAGCCCGGCAAGTGCCAACGCATGCGCGGCACCGCCCATGTCCTTCTTCATCAGGCGCATGCCCGCCGATGGCTTGATATCCAGCCCGCCCGAATCGAAGCACACACCCTTGCCGATCACCGCGAGCCGAGGATGCGTCGGATCACCCCATTCGAGCTCGATCAGCCGAGGCGCGCGTTCGCGCGTGGCCGCCTGGCCGACGATATGGATCATCGGAAACCCTTGCGCGAGCGCATCGCCGCGGGTGACGGTCACCGACCCGCCATGCTGCGCCGCCAGCGCTGTCGCCTCTGATTCGAGTTCGCCGGGGCCAAGATCAGCCGCGCCTGTGTTCACGAGATCGCGCACTTTCGAAGTCGCGATCGCCAGCCGGACGGTCTCATCGATTCGCGCAGGTTCGCTTGTGAGCAGCACGCGCGGCGCGGCGGGCTCGGCTTTGCGATACCTGTCGAACTGATGCTGTGCGAGCATCCAGCCGAGCCCGGCCGCGCCGACCGGCCCGTCTTTCAGCCGGTAGGTGCCTTCGGGCAGCACATCACCCTGCGATGCGATCCGCCAGGGCGAGGTCTCTGGCTCGTTGCAGATCAGCAGCGCGTGCCAATCCTCTGGCCCATCGCCTGGCAACAAGGCACGATTGCCGGCCTTGCCGACGATCTTGTGCGCCGCAACGGCGCTGCGAACGCGCGGTGGCTGTTTGGTCAGCCAGTCTTGAAACGCATCGGGATGGACGACTTCGATTAATCGCGCGGGCTGGCCGCGATCAGGTTGGAGCAGCGCTGCAAAATCGGTCATTGGACGGGCATCACCAGAAACTGTTCGAACCGGCCATTCTCGCCAGGCTCGCTATAGGTGATGATGTTGAGCGTCTGCCCCTCATATACCACCCGGTAATTGCGATTGATGAAGCCGCCGCGTGCGCGGGGCTTGCGCGCTGCCTCGAACGACTTGGGTTCGCCGAGCGCCCCCAGCGACTGGCGGTAATCGCCGAGCGCGACCTCGGTGAAATAGTAATTGGCATTTTCGGTCATCAACTTGCGATCGAGAGTACCGGTGCGCAGCATATCGAACAGCTTGCGCGCCGCGGCTGTTTTCACTGCTTCGGCCGTGTCGACCGGGGCGGGGGGCAGCACCAGATCGGTGATCTGCCCGGCAATACTGGTGAAAGCGTTGCTGAAATCACTGTTCACCAGCACCGTCACCGCGACCTTTTCGTCGGGAAATACGATATTTTCTGACAGAAAACCCACAGCTTCGCCGCTATGCTCGACGAACCGGCGGCCATTGGCAGTGCCGACCGTGACGCCAAGCCCGTAGCTTGTCGTCGTGCCATCGGCCAATTTCGTTGCGGTTTCCTGCGCCGCCCAATCATCGGCAGGCAGCACGGACCGGTTGAGCCGTGCGACGTTCCATTTGGCGAGATCGGTCGCCGACATTGACAGTTCGCCGGCCGCATAAAGCCATCCGCTTGCGGCAGGTTTTTCCACCCGTACCGGCCCCAACGCGAAACGCTGATAGCCTTGCGGATAATCGGGGCCGATCGCCGCATCCTGGCTGATCACCTTCATTCCCAGCGGCTTGAACACGTGCTTGCCCAAAAAATCGAGCATCGGCATACCGGCCACTTTCTCGATGATCATGCCCGCCACGACATAGCCGGTGTTCGAATATTGCCACTGGGTGCCGGGCACATAATCGAGCGGCTTTTTCGCCCAGCGATCGACGATACCCTGCGGCGTGGTTGGCGTCGCCATCGCGGCAAAGCTGTAATCCTGTGGCCAATAATCCTGCAGACCCGATGTGTGGTTCAGCAGCTGGCGCAGCGTGATCTTGTCGCCGTCGCTAATGCCGGGGATGTATTGGCTGACCTTGTCGTCGAGGCTCAATTTGCCCTGATCCTCGAGCAGCAACAGCGCGGCGGCGGTGAACTGCTTCGATACCGACGCGATCTGATAGGGCGCATCAGTGCGCGCGGTGCGGATCGTTTCGGATTGCTTGCCATATGCTTTGGCGAACACGATCTCCCCGCCGCGCACGATGGCGACAGACGCCGAAGGGACGCCAGTGCGCGACAGGCTCTGCGCTACAATCGCGTCGATCTTGGCAGTCTCGGCAGGCGTAATCGCTTGGGCGTTCAGCGTAACGGGCAACGTCGCAGCGAGCACGGCAATGACAGAAAATGTGAAGCGAAGGCGCATGCAAAGACACTTCCATGAAAGATAGATGACGCGACCTTACAGATCACGCGGCCGCGCGCCAGAGGGGACGCTTGTCGAACCAGCAGACGGCGCTACGCTGGGACATGATCTCGAATATCGGGACGCACATGAGGGGAAGCAGCAGATGCAGTCGATTAACCAGCGCCAGATCATCACGGCGCTGATCCTGGCGGCTGCGGCGGCTCTGGGCATCCTGACGATCCTGTCGGTGCTCGGGCCGAATTATGCGCAATATGCCCCTGCCACCTGCACCACGACGCGCTGTTTTTGCGAAATGCCGCGCGTTGGCGACCTGATCGTCCAGCCCGCGAACAGCTGGTCGTCCTACGGTTATGTCTTCGCCGGTTTCCTGATGATCGTGCTGGCGAATGCGCGGCAATGGTCGTCCGCCATGCCGCGCAGCGCCGCGACGGTGTTCGGCATCACGGCGATATCGGTGGGGCTGGGGTCAGTGCTGCTCCACGCGACGCTGACGCTCTGGGGCCAGTTTTTCGATGTGCTCGGCATGTATCTGGTCGGGTCGTTCATGCTGGTGAGCGCGCTGTCGAAATGGCTGCGCATTCCGGATGGTCGGGCGATCATCCTGTATGTCGCACTGTGCGCCGCGCTGGTCACCGCGCTGATCACCGAGCCGGAGGTGCGGCGCTGGCTGTTCCTGGTGCTGCTGGTGTCGGCGATTATCGTTGAGATGGCATTGGCACGCCCTCGCCGATCGGGGGTAATCGTCGGTTTCTACATTGCGGGCATCGTGGCCAAGGCCGTCGCTTTCACAATCTGGAACCTCGACCAGAACGGAATCGTCTGTGCGCCGACCAGCCTGTTTCAGGGCCACGCGGTTTGGCATCTGCTGGGTGCGACCTCGATTTTTCTGACATTCAGCTATTATCGAAGCGAGCGTGGGTAAGGGGGCTTGAATTAACGTGTAGATGCACTTAAATCGCTTGCATGGATGAACGAACCCTTCTGACGCCCCAGCAAATCGGCACCGATTGCTTGTGCTTGAACACCCAGCGTGCAGCCCGAGCGTTGGCGCGGCGCTATGATGCTGCGCTCCGGTCGATCGATCTCACATCGGGGCAGTTTGCCATTCTGGCGGGGCTGAACCAGGAAGGGTCTGTGAGCATAGGTGCATTGGCCGAAGGGCTTGGGCTGGAAAGAACCACGCTGACGCGCAATCTCGCGCCGCTCGAAGCAGACGGATTGATTCGGTCCGCTCCGGGTGACGGGGACAAGCGCGTACGTGGGCTGTCGCTGACCGCGCAGGGGCGCGCCAAGCTCGCACTCGCGATGCCGCTCTGGCGGTCCGCGCAGGCCGACACGATCGACCGGCTGGCACCGCATGGTTGGACCGATATCCGCCCGGCACTAGATCGGCTGGCATCACCCTGAATTTTTGTACGTTGAAATGTGTAACTACAGGAGAATGAGTGTGGCGACTACCTACGAACGACCGCAACGGGCGGGGCAAATCATCTTTGTGGTGCTCTTGATATGGGCAGCGGCGATCTCGGCGGCGGCGATTGCCGGTTGGCTGGCGGCGATGCCGAACATCGGGGTGCCGTTGATCACGGCAACCGGCATCACCCTGCCGATGATCGCCTATGCCACCAGCCCCGGGATGCGCCGATGGTTCGAGGAGGTCGGGTTGAAGCGGCTCACGCTTTTCCACGCTTGGCGGATCGGTGCCGCGGGACTGTTTTTTGTGTTTGGCGCCAATGGCGCGCTGCCGCCAACCTTGGTGCTCGATGGCGGGACGGGCGACTTGCTCGCGGGCGTGTTCGCGCTGATCGCGGTGGCGCTGCCCTTTGCCCGGTGGCGCTATTGGGGCGTGCACTTGTTCGGCGCGATCGACCTGATCGTGGCGATGGCGACGGGCATCTTCTTCTCGTTCACGGATCCGCCGTCGATGGCGAATGTCCGCTTGCTGCCCTTCGCGCTGATCCCGATGTTCGGCGTTAGCGTGACCTTCACCGCGCACCTGATCGCCTTCGACCTGCTTCGGCGGGGCAAGACGGCCTAAGCGGGCACCCCGTACAGATCGTGCTCGTCGGCATCCTCGATGACGACGGGCACGATATCGCCTTGGGCCAGATGGCCTGCGTCGCGCAGGTGCACCTCGCCGTCGATTTCGGGTGCGTCAGCCTGAGAGCGCCCGGTCGCGCCGCCGGTTTCAACGTCGACCGCATCGATGATCACGTCGAGCGTGCGGCCGACCTTTGCCTGCAGTTTCTCTGCGGAAATGCGCGCGGTAAGCTCCATCAGCCGGGCGTAGCGCTCTTCCTTCACCGCTTCCGGTACAGGATCGGGGAGGGCATTGGCAGCGGCTCCCTCGACGGGCTCAAAGCGGAACGCACCGACGCGGTCGAGCTGTGCTTCTTCAAGCCATTCCATCAGATAGGCGAAGTCCGCTTCGGTCTCGCCCGGGAAACCGACGACAAATGTCGAGCGGATCGCGATATCGGAGCAGATCGAGCGCCAGCGCTTGATGCGTTCGAGCACTTTGGCCTCGTTCGCCGGGCGTTTCATGGCGCGCAGGACATTGGGGCTCGCGTGCTGGAACGGGATGTCGAGATAGGGCGTCACCAGCCCCTCGGCCATCAGCGGGATGACCTGATCG
>CAZWAL010000018.1:0-26582 GCA_964631905.1 uncultured Stakelama sp. | reverse complement strand
GGCAGGTGCGCTGGACGATGTAAAAGCTCGACATGATCAGCGCATTGCCGCCGAATGCGAAAATCACCGCCGAGGTGTGAAGCGGACGCAGCCGTCCGAAAGTGGTGAATTCGGTCGGAAAATTGAGCAGTGGATAAGCAAGCTGCAACGCAATGAAGAGCCCTGCCGCAAAACCGACCACACCCCAGAAGACGGTCGCGATCACGCCCCAGCGGATCACCTCGTCATAATAGCGGCTGGTGTCGTTCGCGCGCGGCGCACTGTCGCCGACCTGCTTCATCGTGAAGACCGCGGTGACAAGTGCCGCCAGCGCAGCGATCGTCATGTGCGCCGAAAAGCCGCGATCGGCGCCCAACAGCGCGCACCCCGCGGCTGCGAGCGCGAGCACCATCCAGACCCCAGAGCGTGCAACTGTCGTCTTCATCATCGGTCCCTTCCCATCGGACGGGACCGCTATGGTGCGACAACGCACGCAGGCCATTGATCTTGATCAAATCGATGTCGCAACCTGACGTGCCGGGACTGAGGATTGTCTCCCCAATAGGTATTCCCCAGCCACTCCACCGCGACATCTTCCTCCCCATTTTTACAACGAGGCAAAAGGGAACAGGGGTCGGGCTCAGCCTCGCCCGACAGATGTGTTGGCGCAAAGTGGCACGATCGAAGCGGGCGACGGCCCAAACGGGGGCGCGCGGTTCAGCGTCATCATTTAAGCGGACCTGTCGACAATTGCCCAGTCCGGCAGGCATGGCGCCAGGGTAAGCACCACCAGCGCGCCAAGCTGTTCCAACGGCGGCCGACCGGCATTTTCTGCCGTCAACTCGACAGGTACCGAACGCGATATCCCATCGCCGTGCTCAGCGAGATCATCTCCTCAAAGATATCGCCATAGGCGACGGCGATATGGTTGCTCATATAATGTGCCATCAGATCGTCGCGGCTGAGTTGAAGGTCAGCCGCCATGATCGGCCATTCGGGGGTCGTCCCCTGCCAGACGCGGTCGAGCACATCGCGCGGCAGCCGTTCGACCGAACCGCGGCCGATATCCATGCACGGCACCCCCGCGTCGAGCCATGCGCGCGCCCAGGTGATATCTCCGGCCAGGCTTTCGCCGGCAAAGCTGCCACCCGGCGTCGGGAAATATTGCGCCGGCTGCCGCCAGCTATGCACACCCGCCAGCGTATCGGGATCGTGATTGAACGCAAAGGCACCCGCCGACCCCGAATTGAGCAGGATCCACAGAAACTTGCCCGCATGCTCAAGACCCCAGCGAACATCGTGGAAGGCAACGCTCTGATGCAGGCCCTTGGCCTTCAACAGCCGCTTCATCAGCTCCATCGGCAGCGCATTGCCCTGATCCGCCTCGGTCGCATCGACGATCGTGTCGCCGTTGCTTTCGGGCCGGCAGGTCGAATTGAGCAGCCCTTCAGCGAAATCGGAAGGCGGGCGGCGGTGGATCATGCCAAGCTGATATTGCCAACCGATGCAATCAGCGCCGAATTCCGCGGCGAGATCGAGCACGGCAAGATAATCACGCAGCTGCTCGCGCGTTGCCTGTTCGGTAAAGTCGGCAGCGCCCTTTTCGCCCCAATGGAAGGTAACACCGCGATCGGTGACAAAGGCGAAGGCATCGTTGATGCGCTGCTGGCTGACGCGCTCGCCATAATCGATGATCCATGCCTGATCGACCTTGTGCTCCAGAAACCCGACCTGGTGGAGCGTGCGCACCCCGAAATAGCCGTTCGTCATCCCCATCGAGGTATCGCCAAGCATCAGCAGCAGCGGCCATTTCGCCTTGAGTTCGGCATGAACACGGTCAGCGATCGCTTGCGCATCGGCGCTGATCACCGGCAACGGGCGGATCGCGGTCTGGCTTTCGGCAACGCTGCCGGTGCGACACCATGCGTCGAGCCGATCGAGAAAGGCATTGTCGGTCGACCAATCGGCGCTGTCAGTCCAGGCGCGGCTGTGCGAGCGCCCCTCGGCCTGAAGGCAAGCGCCGGTGTTGAGCAGGCCGACGAGCCCGGGAAACTGCCCCGAAAAATTGGACATCATCAGCAGGGGATTGTCCTTGCCGATTACCCCGTCGACTGTGTGCGGGCCGTAGACCCAGTGGGTGTAGAGCCCGATCAGCGGTTCATCGATGCCGCGCAGCTTCGCCACCGCCTCGTCCGGGCGGGTGATGAACCCCTCCACCCGGAAATAGCGACGGCCGAGCCGGTCGAGCGCCTTTTCAAGCTGGGCATTGGCTGCCTCGAGCAAGGGCACCGCCATCGCGTTGGGTGCGGCGCGATAATCGCCGGGGCGGAAGATGGCGATCTTGTCAGCCATGGGGAGTCTCCTGGGGGGTGGATCGAACTGAATCGCGCAAGCAGCCGAGCGCGGGCATGACGGTAGCCAGCGCACCCGTGCCGAAGGCATCGTGCAGCTGGTCATAAATGGCACCGATCCGGCGATAGGCATCGGCGGCGGCAGGATCGGGGGTGAAGTGCGTGGCAACCGGCGGCACCATCGCCACCTGCGCGGTCGGCACATCGGGGTGCGCGCCGCCGCACACGGCGCCGAGGATCGCCGCGCCCAGCGCACAGGTTTCGGTCGAAGCGGCCAGGCCGATCGGGCGTTCGAGAATATCGGCAAAGATACGCGGCACCAGCGGATTGCGCTCGGCCACGCCACCGCACATGACGACATCATCGATCGCGACACCGCCCTGTTCGATCCGATCGATGATCTTGCGCGCGCCGAATCCGGTCGCCTCGATCATCGTGCGATAGATGTCGGCCGGCGTGGTGCGCAGCGTTTGGCCGAGGATCAGCCCGGTCAGCCGCGTATCGCCAAGCACGCAGCGATTGCCATTGTTCCAGTCGAGCGCAACCAGCCCCGGTTCGCCGGGCGCCAGCGCAGCGGCGGCGGCGCTGAGTTCGGCATGCCCCTCGCCCAGCCCTGCCGCCCAGCCATAGAGATCGCCGATCGCCGCCTGCCCCGCCTCCAGCCCGTCATGTCCCGGCAGCACCGATCCGGTGACCACGCCGCTGATGCCGGGAATGGCTGGCAATCCCTGCTCCCGCACGCCCACGGTGATGTCGCAGCTGCTCGTGCCCATGATCTTGACGAGCCGCCCCGGCCGCACGCCCGCGCCGATTGCACCGACATGCGCATCAATGCCGCCCGCCGACACCGGCGTACCGGGCGCAAGCCCCAATCGATCAGCGATCGCGGGATCAAGCCGACCGGCGACACTTCCTGCTTCTGCCACCCGCCCGGCGGGCACCGACAACCCAGGATCGAGGTGCCGCAACACATCAATCGCAGGCCAACCGCCGCCGGAAGCAACATAAAGTCCCTTATGACCCGCCGCGCCGACATTGCGGACAAGCTGCGATACGTCGGTTATGCCGCAAATCCATGCAGGGATCAGATCGGACAGTTCGACCCAGGTCGCCGCTGCCGCAAACACTTTCGGCGCAGCGCGGGCGCAGTGGAGCAACTTTGCCCAATACCATTCCGACGAATAGGCATTGCCGACGCGCGCCAATCGTTCGGGATCGTGCGCGTTGAGCAATGCGGTGATCTCGTCCGCCTCAGCATGCGATCCATGGTCCTTCCATAGCCACCCCATCGCATCGAGATCGCCCGCGAAAGCGGGGTCGAACGCCAGCGGCTGGAGCCGGTTATCGACCGGTATGGGCGTCGAAGCTGTCGCGTCGACGCCGATGCCGATGATCATGGCGGGATCAAAGCCTGGCATCGCATCCTGCGCAGCTGCGCGCGCGCTCGCCACCGCACGTTCGATCGCCAGCGCATAGTCGCCCGGATGCTGGCGCGCGAGCAAGGGCCGTGCCGGATCGTAAAGCACGCCGCCGTTGCCTGATGCATAGTCCGCCCAGCCCAGCCCGATCATCACCCCGCTTGCACAGTCGACGATCGCCGCGCGCGCGGCCCCCGTACCCAGATCGATCCCCAGCGCAAAACTCATCGCGGCAGCACCCAGATGTTGCGGAACGCGACGACGCTCGTGCCATCGCCATGATCCTGTAGAGTGAAGGGCAGCTTGGCCGCATGGGGCGCATACGGCTTGATCGCAGCAAAGGCCGTCGGCCCCCGAAAGCGCGCACCCCGCTGCACAAGCACGCCGTTGTGCCGGATGGTGACGCGCGCCGGCGCTGCAAGGGTGGCGCCTGCAAAACGCGGCGCCCTGAATTCGATATCCAGGCATTGCCAGCGGCCCGGCGGCAGGCTGGCATTCGCACGCGGCGGGACTTGTCCATACAACGCCGCCATCTGCCCGTCGGGATAGGTCGGGTTGTCGTAACTATCGAGGATCTGCACTTCGTACAGGCCCATCAGGAACACCCCACTGTTGCCGCGATATTGCCAAACGCCGCGCGGCGGGTCGGGCGTCCGGAATTCAAGGTGGAGCCGCATGTCGCCAAAGGCAGCGCGGGTGGCGATGCGGTTGTTCTCGCGCGCGGTAGCGGTCAGCGCGCCACCGTCGACCTGCCATAGCGCCAGCTTTTCGCCAGTGAACGCTGCCACTGATGTGCCATTGAACAGCGTGGTCGCCCCGCGCGGTGCAGCGGGGCCGGCGCAATCGCGCATCGTCGGGCGCATGACGGGCGGCTGCGGGCGACGCAGATCGTGAATGCGCCACGGCGTTCCCGGCAGGCGCGGTGCACGCAGCAGCGCATCGGCCCAGAAGTCTTCAACCCAGGCCTGCTTCATTTCGGGGTGTGCGGCGATAAGCGTGGCCACCCTTGGATGACCGCGCGACAGCGCCGACGCGATCTGATCCGGCGTGTCGGCTGGGGTCGGCATCGCCGCGAACAGCAAGGACAGAATGACCCCCTTCATGGCCGCATCGCCCGATCGAGGCGGGGCGCCGCCACGGCCAGAATGATCGCCGCCGCGATCGCGACTAGCGCAACGCCGCCAAAGGCGCTGGCATAGCGAGCCACCTCATCAGCACCGCCAACCCCCTCAACCGGACGCGCGACCAGGGTCGCCACCCGCGCACCGACAAAGTTGCCGATCGAAATCGAGAACAGCCACAATCCCATCAGCAGCGCCGCGATCCGATCCGGTGCCAATCGCGAGACCGCGCCATAAGCTGTCGGCGCCAGGCAGACTTCGCCCATTGTCTGGAGCAGATAGGAAAGTACCAGCCAGCCAATCGCTACACCGTGGCCGGTGGCGGTGAGCGCAATCCCGAGATTGAGGCTGGCAAAGCCAAGCCCGACCAGCGCGAGCCCGGCGACATGCTTCCATGCGACTCCCGGCTCTCGCCCGCGTCGGGCAAGCCATACCCATAGCCATGCCGCGACAGGCGTCAGCAGCAGGATGAAGGCGGGGCTGAGCGATTGCGTCTGCGGAGAAGATATGCTGATCGGCCCGGCCCGCAGATCGACCATGCGCGCCGCGAACAGGCTGAGCGATGATCCCGCCTGTTCCGACAAACTCCAGAAGATTGCGGCCGCCGCGATCAGGACCAGCGCCGCGCCCACATGCCGTCGCTCGACGGTGGTCGCTTCACGCACCACGAACCGGGCGATGATCGCCAGCGCAGTGGCCAGCGCTACCACGAGCAACACGCCCACCGCATCGGGGAAGGTGATGAGCGCAAAGGCAGCGGCAACCATGCCCATCGGCATCAGCAAAGTCGCCGCAGTGAACGGCGGGGCGACCACCGCACATCGTTCCAGCGAGCGACGACCCCCGACCAGGACGACCAGCCCGAACGCCATGCCGATTGCCGCCGCACCCAACCCGGCGCCCCAACCGAACGCCGCCGCCAGCGCACCGCAGATCAACGCCGAAATCGCCGCGCCAAGGTTGATACCGAAATAAAACAGGTGAAAACCCGTCGTCCGGCGTGGATCGTCATCAGGATAGAGCCTGCCGACCAGCATCGTCGAACTTGGCTTGAACAACCCGGTACCGGTAACGATCAGCGCGAGCGAGCCGAACAGCAGACGCTCCGCCAGTGCCGGGTCAAGTCCCGCCAGATCCTGCACTGCCAGCCCCATATGCCCGCACAGGATGAGCACGCCGCCACCTGCAATGCTGCGCCACTGGCCGACGAAACGGTCAGCGATCCAGCCGCCGAGCACGCAAAAGCCGTATACCATCGATGTGTAGGCGCCATAGACCAGCGCCGCGCGAACGTCCCCCAGATGCACCCTGTCGACAAGATAGAGGATCAGCAGTGCGCGCATGCCGTAATAGGAAAAGCGCTCCCACATCTCGACCAGGCACAGCACATAAATGCCGCGCGGCTGACCCCAGAGCGCGTCGCCGGTCATACCGCAATCCAGTCGGCAAAGCGCGCCGCGTCGACATTACCGCCACACAGCACGATACCGATCGTCCCAGCCTGCGGCGGCAGCATGTCGGCGAGCACCGCTGCCAGGCCGACCACGCCGCCCGGTTCCACTACCAGTCGCAACCGTTCAAAGGCGTAACGCAGCGCAGCAATTGCCTGGGCATCATCGACAGCGATCGCGCCTGCGAGCCGGTTGCGGAATGCGGCATAACCCGCCGCGCCCGGCTTGCGCGCCTGGATTGCGTCGCACACCGACGGTGTTGCTGCCAGATTATCCTCATGCCGCCCGCTGGCGATCGACCGGCGGATCGCGTCCCATGCGGTGCATTCGACTGACCACACGCCGGTCGCCGGCGACAGCTGTTCGGTCGCGATCGCGCAGCCGCCGACGAATCCGCCGCCCGCGCTGTTGACCAGCAACACATCCATCGACTCGCCCATCGCGGCCGCCTGTTCGATCATTTCGGCGGCCAGCGTGCCCTGGCCCGCGATCACGGCTTCATCGTCAAAGGGGTGCACGAAGGCGCGTCCCTCGTCCGCAGCCCGCCGACGAGCGATATCCTCGCCATTTTCGGTGAAGCGGTCGCAGTGCACGATTTCGGCGCCGCTTTCGCGCATCCGAGCGATCTTTACAGCAGGCGTATCGAGCGGGACGACAACCGTTGCTGCCACGCCCAATCGCCGCGCCGCTTCGGCCACGGCCATGCCGTGATTGCCGGTCGAATAAGCAACGACCCCCGCCGCGCGCTGATCGGGCGAAAGACCGGTCAGTTTCGCCGTTGCGCCCCGGAATTTGAACGCGCCGGTATGCTGCAGCGTCTCGACCTTGATCAGCACGCGCCGGCCGGTCAGCGCGTCAAGATGCGCCGACCGGATCAGCGGTGTTTCGACGATATGGGGTGTAATCCGCGCCCGGGCGGCGGCGATATCGGCCCAGCTGACGGTCATCGCCATACCTGTTCGGCCACGCGAAGGAAATTCCCCCCCAGCAAACCGCGCACGGCATCGTCGGCCCAGCCGCGCGCCATCAGTAGATCGACCACCCGCGGCAGCGCTTCGGGCTCGAGATAACGGATGCCCGGTTCATACCCGTAGCCCGTCGGCCAGGTGCCGCGTGCAGCCGCCAGCTGCGCATCCATGTCGGCCTGATCATAGACATAGTCGAGGCCGATGCCGACATGCGCCAGCCCTACCCGATCGGCGACATAGGCAGCATGATCGGCAAATCGCGCAGCCAGATCAGCGGCATTGCCCAGAAAAATACTCAGGCCGTTGATGCCCACCACGCCGCCAATAGCTGCCACGCCATCGATCAGATCATCGGGAATGTTGCGCGGATGATCATCAAGCGCGCGCGCATTGGAGTGCGAGAAGATCAACGGTTTGCCGATCATCGCATAATGTTCGATCGCCTGATGCGCGGTGCGATAACCGGTGTGGGTGCAGCATGCGACGATGCCGTTGGCGACCAGCGCATCAAGCAGCGTCCGACCCCGTTCATTAAGCCCCGGATCGATCGCATCATGCACCCCGCCGCCCGCCCAATTGGCGCGGTTGAAAGCGATCGACAGCCAGCGGACGCCAAGTCGGGCGTAAAGCGGCACCAGATCGATCTGTCCGTCCATTGCCCAGGCGCCTTCCACGTCGAATATGATCGCGAGCTTGCCGGCTGTGCGGGCGCGCTGAAGATCATCCGGCGACTCGGCAAGCAGATAGGCGTCCGGATGCGCCGCCACTTGCGCGCGAAAAAACGCCGCCATCCGCAGCTGTGTTTCGAGCGGTACCTCGGCATCACCAAGGTTGACCGAGGCGACATGGACGCCCGCTGCCCGATGCCGTTCGAGCCGTGCAAACCAATTGGGCTCGGCGCGGTGCGGCAGACAGACATGATTGTCCCAAACAAGGGTGTTTGCGGGAAGGGTGCCGACAGCCATCTGCCAAGCCTCGCAGACCGGCCAAGATCGTCAAGGAAAATTTCCAATCGGAAACACTGGTGCCGATCAGAGAAAGAGGCTAGCCAAGGTGCATAAGCAAACCGGGCGGGCCATGATCGCAAAACCTTATCTGCTGTTTCTGGGCGATGTGCAGACCGATGTCTTCGCAAAGACCGCTTTCGGGTTGCGCGACTGGTGCAACGGAGACGTTGTCGGCCAACAACGACTGGTGAATTGCGGTGTTGACCTGGGCCTGGCCGAGCTCGATGCGCCTGCGGCTGTTGCAGCGGGCGCGCGATCGATGGTGGTGGCGGTGGCGTCGATCGGCGGAGCGTTGCCTCATCACTGGGTACCATCGCTGGTTGCCGCACTGGAGGCAGGGCTCGATCTGGTCAGCGGCATGCACGCCCGGCTGAGCGATATTCCGGTCGTGGCAGAAACCGCTTTACGGCTTGGGCGGCAGCTGCACGATGTTCGCCACACCGATCGCACACTCCCCATCGCCACGGGCAGGCGGCGCAGCGGCAAGCGCGTGCTGATGGTCGGCACCGATTGTTCGCTCGGCAAGAAATATACCGCGCTCGCGCTGGCGCGTGAATTGCGCACGCGTGGGGTAAGCGCCGATTTTCGCGCGACCGGGCAAACCGGCATCATGATCGCTGGCGACGGGATCGCCATCGACGCGGTCGTCGCTGATTTTATCGCCGGCGCCGCCGAACAGCTCTCGCCCGATGCCGCACCCGATCACTGGGATGTGATCGAAGGCCAGGGATCACTGTTCCACCCGGCCTATGCCGGGGTGACGCTGGGCCTGCTGCACGGTAGCCAACCCGATGCACTGATCCTGTGCCACGACCCCACCCGAACCGCGATCAACGGCTTTCCCGATTTTCCCATCAAACCGCTGAATGAAGCGATGTCCGGGTATCTTGAGGTTGCCCGGCTCACCAATCCTGAGGTACGGTTCGTCGGTGTCAGTCTCAACACGGTGAAGCTCGATCCGGCAGCGCGCGCCGCCGCCCTCGCTGCAGCATCCGCTGAAACAGGTCTGCCTGCTTGCGATCCGATGCAGGGCGGGCTTGGCCCTATCGCCGACATTATCGAGACGATGTGACGATGCGACTGGCGGCACGCACGATCAGCTGGGCGCTGCGCGAACCCTTCACGATTTCCCGCGGAACGATGACGACAATCGACGGCATCCTCGTCACGCTTGGTGATGGCGACCTGCACGGCCGCGGCGAGGCTTACGGCATCATCTATGAGGACGACACGCCCAAATTGATGCTGGCGCAGATCGAGGAGGTTCGGCCTGCTATCGAGCGCGGTATCGACCGCGCGGCATTGCTCTCGCTGCTTCCCTATGGCGGCGCGCGCTGCGCAATTGATTGCGCGCTGTGGGACCTGGAGGCGAAGCGATCCGGCATGCCTGCGTGGCAGACCGCCGGCCTGGCACCGCTGCGCCCCATCGCAACCGCCTTCACGATCGGCATGCGATCCGTCGCCGATGTCGAGCAAACCGCAAGGGCCCACGCACGTTTCGCGCTGCTCAAGATCAAGGTCGATGCGCAAGATCCGATCGCCACGATTGCAGCTGCCCGTGCGGGGGCACCGGATGCACGCTTCATCGTCGATCCCAATCAGTCATGGTCGTTCGATCAGATGGTCGCGCTGTCGCCGCAGTTGCAGGCGCTGGGGGTCGCGTTGCTCGAACAGCCACTGCCTGTCGACGATGACGACGCGCTGGCGGGCTATGCTTCACCCATCCCGATTTGCGCCGACGAGCTGATTCATGACCGCCATGATCTGGCCAAGGCGCGTGGCAAGTACAGCCATATCAACATCAAGCTCGACAAGACCGGCGGGCTGACCGAGGCGCTGGCGCTTGCCCATGCTGCGCATGCGGAGGGGTTCGGGCTGATGGTGGGCTGCATGGCCGGGTCGTCGCTTGCGATGGCGCCGGCCGCGCTGATCGGACAGCTGTGCGAATTCGTCGATCTCGACGGGCCATTGCTGCAAATCGACGATTGGGATGCGGCCATGGCCTGTCGTGACGGCATCCTCGATCCACCGAGTCCCGCCTTGTGGGGATGAACGGCAGTCGCTGGATGCGCGTTGCGCTGATTACCGCCGCGGTGGCATTGGCGGGCGCAACCGATGGTGGCGAACCGCCGATGCGCGATACCCTTGCCGCGATCGACAAGGTGCTGGCTGCTGAAAATGCCGCGATCACCGATGGTGATCCTGAAACCCACTGGGTTGATGCGCGGCACCTGCTCTTCCGCCGCAGCCGGGGATCGCTGAGCTTCGCCCTGCTCGATACCCGCGCCCGCGCGCCTGTGCCGATCACTGAGGATGGCTGGCTGCGCAAACTGCTGGTTGAAGTAGGGGCAAGCGGTCCCGTTGCCATCGACGGGATGTCGGACGACCTTGCAACGCTGTTTCTGGCGCACCGCGACACCATCTACGCGGTCGATCTTGTCCGCCGAACGATCGCGCGCGACGAGGCACGGATGCGGTGGGCCGGTATTCATCGGCCGCGCATGATTTCAGACCAGTTCCCGACAACTTTCGGGCCGCTGATGGAGGGACCATCGCCAGACGGCCGCCGCTTCATCGGCAGGCGCGACGACAATATCGTCATCCGGCGTGTCGACCGCGACGCGGTACTGCCGATCACGACCGATGGCGTGCCGCGCAATTCCTGGCTCGATACCGAGGAATCGTCGGAAGGACTGAATGCAGCCTGGTCGCCTGACGGCCGACGCATCGCCGCAGTTCGACTCGACAGCCGGGCGGTGCATTACGAACCCGTGATGCGCTGGCTAACCCGCGCGCCGACCGTCGAGGAAGTCGCCTATCCGCGCGTCGGCGATTCCATGCACAAATTCTACCTCGCCGTCATCGATGCGACGACCGGTGCGCGCGTTACTGTCGATACCGGCGATACGAGCGACCATTATCTGGGCCTGATCGGTTGGCTCGCCGATGGACGGTCGCTGCTGTATCAGCTGATCGACCGCGAACATAAGACGCTGCGGATCTTCCGGGCCGATGCCGAGACCGGCAGGGTGCGGCAAATCCTGAGCGAAAGTCGACACACCTATATCGACACGCCGATGACGCTGTCGCCAGTACTGGCACGACCGCTGGCGGGGGGCGGTTTCCTGTATCTGTCCGAGCGCGATGGCTGGCGGCACATTTATCGCCATGACGATCATGGCCGGCTCATCAAGCGGCTCACCACGGGCAAATGGCCGGTCGAGGATATCGTCAGGATCGACCACGACTGGGTGTATTTCACGGCCGCGCGGGAAACATCCTATCGGGCAGCCTTGTACCGGGTACCGCTGTCCGGCGGCAGGATCGAGCGGCTGACTCCGGAAGGTAATGCGCGCACGATAGGGTTTTCGCCCGATGGCCGGCATGTCATCGTCACCCGGTCGACACCCGTGATGCCGCCCGTCACCGAGGTCCGCCGGGTCGATGGCACTCTGCTGACGGCGATCGCCAAGACCCGGATCGATCCGGCCCTCCCCACGATCGAGCAGATCGAAATCCCCGCGACCGACCAGCGCTTCACCATCAACGGCCTGATCCTGCGGCCCACCGAATTCGATCCGGACAAGCGCTATCCGGTCGTGGAAATCATCTATGGCGGGATGCAACTCGATTTCCTTCCCCGCGATGCCTATCCGACCGGATGGTGGCAGCAGGGCTACAATGCGCTGATGGGTCGGCTGCTGGCACAGCAGGGCTTTGTTGTCGTCTATGCCAATGCGCCGGGAACGCCGGGTCGGGGCCGCGCTTATCAGGACGCTACCTATGGTCGCTGGCCGCAAGGCGTGATTGCCGACCATGCCGCATTGATCCGCGCCGCGGCAGCGACCCGACCCTGGATGGACCTGTCGCGGGTTGGCATTTTCGGTAACAGCTGGGGCGGTTATCTGGCGCAGCGCGCGCTGATCGATGCGCCCGAACTTTACCGCGCGGCGGTCGCAATGGCGCCACCATCCGATTTCAACGATCATCCCACCTATATCGAGCCATTCATGGGGCTGCCGGCAAGCAACCCTGCCGGTTATGCGGCAGGATCAAATCTCACTCGGCTCGATCGCATCAAGGGTTCGGTGCTGGTCATGCCCGAGCCGCTTGATGTCAACGCGGGCTTTTCGCCCGCGATGAAATTTGTCGATGGGATGGTCGCAGTGGGTGGCGATGTCGAACTGTTTACGCTGCCCGATGTCAATCACCGGGTTAACTGCTGCGGCTGGCAGCGCGAACGCTATGCCTATGGGGTGGCGACCCGCTTTTTGCAGCGCAAGCTGACATTTCCGGCACGCTAGGCGTCGAGCGTTTCAGAAACGTACGTTTCCGATCGGAGAAATCGGTTTACATATCGATCGGAGTGAGTCAGACTCGTAAATCATAAAACGAAATCGGATATCGAGGGGGTTCACGTCATGCGCATGTTTCGTTCGGGCGTTTCAGCTACTGCCGTTGCAGCAACGCTGCTGATCGCCATGCCGGCGGTTGCCCAGGAAGCCACAGCACCCGCGACGAGCGAGGCCGAAGACAACAGCAACGACATCATCGTCACCGCATCACGCCGCGAAGGCAAGCTGATCGACGTGCCCGCATCGGTGGCTGTCGTCAGCGCCGAGCAGGTTGCCCAGCAGGGCATTCAGGATTTTGCCGATCTTGCGCTTCGCGTGCCGAACGTCGGCATTTTTCAGAACAACAACCTGGCAAGCCGCAGCAGCGTTACCATCCGGGGCATTCCCGGGCGGGCGGGTATTTTTGTCGATGACGTATTTGTCGGCGATTCGTCGGGCATCAACACGCTGCTCGTCGATATCGACCGGGTTGAAGTGGTGCGTGGGCCGCAGGGCACGCTCTATGGCCGCAATGCCGTCTCAGGCGCGATCAACACGGTAACCCGTCGTCCCGGCGACGAATTTTTCGGCCAGGGTATCGTCCGTTACGGCAGCTTCAATTCGATCTACGCCGCGGGAGCCACGGGCGGCCCGCTGGGCGGGAACCTGTCCGCCAAGATTTCCGGTGCATACCGGGCGTCGGATGGTTTTGACCAGTTGCCGACCGGCGAGCGCGTGAACGGCAGCAAAAGCTATGCATTTCAAAGCCAGCTCCGATTCCGGCCGACCGACAATATCGATCTGTGGGTCGCCGGCGATTACCAGAATGACGACAACATGACCGGTTACACCGATGCTGTTGCCGATTACTCGATCAATGGTGGCTCCGGTGTCATTTATCGCAACGCCGCCAATGACGGCAATCCACGCGACCGTATCGTCCCTGCCCGCAATGACCTGAACCGCGAACAGCGCGAAGTCTGGGGCGTCGCCGGCCATGCCGATATCGATTTCGACATGTTCAAGGTCTCGTCGATCACGGCGTACCGATCGATCGAGTCGGTATTCAACCGCGATGGTGATGCGACTCGCTTCAATATCCTTACCGGCACACAACCTGTCGATTACCGCCAGTTCAGCCAGGAATTGCGCATCCTGTCACCCGCCGGTGGCATGTTCGAATGGCAGATCGGTAGCTATTATTTCGATGACCGCCGGCGGTCTTCCGATTCGAACGCGATCGGGCCTGATTTCATCCTTACCGTGAATCCGGCGCTCGCCCCGCTCGCGCCTGCTCTCGCCCCCGGCGGACTGCCCGGCGTGGTGACTCTGGGCCGGCTCGCTGCAAGCCCTGGCCTGCAGGGTGCGCTTCGTCCGTTCGCCGCATTTGATCCGACGCTCGGTGCCATTTTCGCCTTCAACTTCCCGACCACTGCAGGGGTGCAGACGACGCTCGATTCCAATTCGATCGAGAGCATCTCGGGCTTTGCGCAGGTGACGATCCGGCCCATTCCGGAGATCGAAATCTCAGGTGGCGGGCGCTACACGCATGAGCGCATTCGGGCGACCTATGCACGTAATGCGACGGGCCTAGTCCAGTTCCTCACGCCACCCATCGCCACACAGACGCTCGACAATGGCGGCAACAACAATTTCTCGCCGAATGCCAGCGTCACCTGGCGCCCCAATAACCGCCTGTCCGCCTATTTCACCTATTCGACCGGCTTCCGATCAGGCGGCTTCAACACCGCGCCTGCCGCCGTTGTTCCGCCGGCCAATGACGCGCAGCAACGCGCGTTCCGCCCGGAAATCGTGACGAGCTATGAAATCGGCCTGAAGGCCAGCCTGCTCGACAATAAATTGTCGGCCAACATTGCCGCATTCAAAGCGGATTACAGCGATCTGCAGCGCGCGTTTTTCCGGATCGACCCATCGGGCTTCGTCGTCAACAGCACGTTCAACACATCGGCATCGATCAGCGGCCTGGAAATCGATTTCGCCGCCCGGCCGGTGCCTGAACTAACGTTCACGGCAAGCTATGGCTATCAGCGCGCGACGTACGACAATTATCCCGATGCGCCGATCGCGTCCTATCTGGTGCCAATCCCGGCGGGACGGCCAACGCTTACCACCGACCTGACCGGCCAGACCCTGCCCTTCGTCCCGCGCCACAGCGTGGCGTTGACGGTGGAATATAACCGGCCGATCAGCAATCATCTGGCGTTCAATCTGGGCTCTGATTTCCAGTTGCGTTCGGATTACAATGTTGCCGATGGCATCGATGCAATCCGGGTTGTCGATACGACGACACAGCTTGGCCTGCATGTTGGGCTGGGCGCTGCGGACGGTAAATGGCGGGTGACGGGTCGCGTCTATAACCTCACCAACGAAGTGTATCCCACCAGCCTTGATTACAACAGCTTCGTTGGCACCGTATACCAGTCGCTGTCAGCACCGCGTACCTTTGCGATCGAAGCGGGCGTCAAGTTCTAAACGGGGGGAGATGGGCGGTGGCTTCGGTCGCCGCCCGTCTTAGGTTGCCCAACGCGGCGAGTGTCGTATAGCGAAGGCTTCAACCTCTGTTGGACGATAAAATGGCAACTCGATTGACGCCAACACCGGAAATCGCCGTGATCGAGGACGATGCGCCCACTAATCTGGGCGATCACATTCGCCAGTTGCGCAACGATCGGCGCTGGAGCCTGAACGAACTGAGCGCGCGCAGCAAGATCGCAGCGTCGACCTTGTCGAAGGTCGAAAATGGTGCGCTGTCGCTTACCTATGACCGGCTGTTGCAAGTCGCGCAGGGATTTGGGCTGACATTATCCGAATTTCTCGCCCCCCCGGCTGCCGAGGCGACGACGCCCGCCGGTGCTGCCCGATTGAGCTGGGCACGCAAGGGCAGCGGCGAGCAGGTTGAAACGGCGGGCTATATCTATAACTATCTTTGCACCAGCCTGCGCGCGAAGCGGATGGTGCCGATCCTGTCGCTCGTGAAGGCGCGCGACCTAGCGACCTTTGGTCCGCTGCTTCGCCACGATGGTGAGGAATTCGCCTTTGTCCTGAAGGGTCAGGTCGAAGTGGTGACCGAATTCTACGCGTCACAAATTCTGAATGAGGGTGAGGGCGTCTATATCGACAGCCGTCAGGGCCATGCCTATCTCAATGCGGGCGAGGGCGAGGCGTGGATCGTCTCGGTGAACTGCGACACGATTGTGGAATGACCCTGAGCCGCTGGCGTACCGATGTCCGCCACGCGGTTATTTCGACCTTAGCGCTGTTGTGCCTGGGCGCCACCAAACCATCGATGCTCCGAATCTCGTTGTCGTCGCCGCCGGGGCCGCTGGACCCGGCGACGGCACGCACGCCTGAGGAATTTGCGCCCGCCGCACCTGCCTATGAACAGCTGGTGTCACCGAACGGCGGCCCGGAATTGGCATCCGCCTGGACGAGTGATCGGGGTGGGCAGCGCTGGACGTTCCGGATTGCGCCCGGCCACCATTTTGCCGATGGCCGTGCGGTCGATGCCGGCGCGGTCAAATTCAGTCTTGACCGCGTATTGGCGATCGGGCGGGGTAATGCGGGAGACCTGATCGACCATATCGCCGCGATTAATATCGTCGATTCAGCGACGGTGCGCATCATCACTCGTGGACCCACGCCGCGTCTGCCGACCATGCTTGCCGATCGATCGGCGTCGATTGTCGATCCGCGTGTGATGACCCATGCGGTCGGCAATGATCGTGCGGCAGGGTGGCTTGCCGCCAACACCGCCGGATCGGGGCCATACCGCCTACGGCCAACGCGAGGCGGCGGCGTCGTCGTGCTCGATCGCAACCCAGGCTGGTCGCAGTCGCGTCCCGCGTTCGACATGATCGCGTATCGCGCGGTTGCCGATCCGATCGTGCGCGGGATGAGCGTTAGCCGCAACGCAAGCGACATCGCCGTGTTGATGCCCGCCCAGGTGCTGCCGCGGCTGGAGCGCGATTCTGCGATCCGCGTGGCATCAGCGGCGGTACCCGCGTATCAGAACCTCGCCTTTAATCTTGATCGCGGCGTGTTTCACGATGTTCGAGTGCGGCGGGCCATCGCCGCTGCAATCGATACAAGGTCCATCGTCCGCTATATCCGCGGTGGCCGAGTCAGCGAATTCCACGGCCCGCTTGCGCCTGGCATGCCCGGCTATGATCCGGCGCTTTATCCGGTACGATTCGACGCCCGAGCAGCGCTGGCGGGCGCGCAAGCGGCGGGCGTGGCCAAGGGCAGCCGCGTGACGATGATCTATCCCGGCGTGTCGGCGGAAACCGATACTGTGGCGCAGTATATCCAGGCAGTGCTGGCGCCGCTCGGCTTTCGGGTTCGGCTCGAGCGGCTGTCGATCCCGGCCTATGTCGATCGCATGCAGCGCGGCAATTACGATATGGTGCTGATGGGTTATGTCGCGACCACCGACGATGCCAGCGGAATCCTGAATTTCTGGTTCGATCCTGCAAAGGCCGGCGTCGACAATCCAGCGCGCTATCGGAATCCGGTTGTGGCACGGCTGGTCGCGCAAGCGGCGCGCGAAGCCGATATCTCCAAGCGCGCCGCGTTGCACCGGCAGATCGCCCGACGGGTGAATGCCGATCTGCCCTACGTCTATCTGCAGCAGACACATGTCGCCAATGTCGTGCGGCGCGATCTGATCGGCTACCGGCTCGATCCAATCCGCCCGCTTGAAATCGACGTGCTCGCGCTGCGCCGGCGGTGACGATGGACCCGGTCTGGTCGGTACGACTGGCGGCGGCGATCGCCCGTAATCATGTACCGGGAGCTTCGCTCGCCATCCGCATCGGCAGCCGCACAATCGAGGGGGTCGCCGGGGTAACCGACAGCCGGACGTGCGCGCCTGTGACGCCGCATACGATCTTCCGGCTGGGATCGATGACCAAGGCGTTCACCGCCGCACTGGTCATGCAGCAGGTCGCGGCTGGGCGGGTTGATCTTGATGCGCCCGTCCGTGCGGTGCTGCCGGAACTGGTGCTCGGCGACTTGGGAGCGGCCGCTTCCGTCACGCCGCGCCAGTTGCTGTCGCATCGCGGCGGGTTTTTCGGCGATATCCTCGATGGCCCGAGCGAGGGCGACGATGCGCTGGCCGCCTATGTCGCGACAGGCGCCCGGCTGTCGCAGATCACATCGCCGGGGACGAGCTTCTCCTATTGCAACGCAGGGTTCGCCATTGCCGGGCGAATAGCCGAGGTGGCGGGCGGTGATATCTGGCACCGGCTGTTCGTCGATCGGCTCGCCAAGCCGCTGGGCATGGCGCGTACCGGGGCGCGGCTGGACGCCATGCCGCATGACGATATCGCGACATCGCACAGCGTAGACGCGGCCGGCAATCCGCTGCCCCTCCCACCCGACACCGGCGGCTGCGCGATGGCTCCAGCGGGCGCGACCGCCTGGACCACGCCGCGCGACGTGCTGGCCTTTGCAGGTTTGCTGATGGGCGAGCGCCCCGATGTTCTCACCCCCTCGAGCGTCGCGATGATGCGCGCGCTGGCGGTGCCGGGGCCGACACCGACCTTTGCGACGGGTTGGGGGCTGGGCATCCAGCGCTTTACGGACGACGGGGAAACCTTTGGCCATGATGGCGCGGTGGCGGGGCAGAACAGCTTTTTGCGGATCGTCACCCCGCGCGGGCTCGCATTGGCCCTTATGTGCAATGGCGGCGATGCGCGCGGACTGTTCGCTGACATCTGGGAAGCGCTTGAGGGCGACATGGGCGCGCCGCTCGCTGATCCGCTGCCCGGCTGGCCTGATCCGCTGCCGGTGGCAGTGCCCGCCCGCTATGTCGGTCGTTACGCCGTACCGCGCTATGCCGTCGAGGTGACACCCCATGACGAGGGGCTGCATGCGCGTTTCATACCCAGCGCCGAAGCCGGCGATTTCACCGCGCCGATCGATGCCGTCATGCGCCGCCAGGCCGACGACACGACGGGCGAACTGTTCCTGACGCGTTTCGGCGCTGCGCGACTACCAACGCAGCAGCGCTTTGTGCGGCTGAGCGATGGACGACGGGCACTGCTGTTTCGCGGCCGCCTGTTCCCGGAATACGGCACGTGACGCTGCGGGTGTTCGCCGCGGCGTTGGGGGCGGAAGTCAATAGTTTCTCCCCCCTGCCGATTGACCGGGCGCGGTTTGCCGAGCTGTGGCTTTACCCTGCAGGCACCCTGCCGCGCGATGCCGATCCGCCGCTGATCGCCGCGCCCCTGCGCCGAGCCTGGGCGCTGGAGGCAGCGGGCGAACTTAGCGTCGTGCAGGGCCTGTGCGCCGGGGCACAACCCGGCGGGCCGATCGCGCGCGCGACCTATGAAGCGTTGCGCGATGCCTTGCTGGCCGATCTGGCGGCGGCTGGGCCAGTCGATATCGTTCTGCTCGGCTTGCACGGCGCGACGGTTGCCGACGGCTATGCCGATTGCGAAGCGGATTTGATGGCACGGGTGCGCGAGATGATTGGCCCGGGCGGAACGATGGCGGCGCTGCTCGATCCGCATTGTCATCTGAGCCCGGCGATGATGGCGCTTGCTGATGTGATGATCGCGTACAAGGAATATCCCCATGACGACATCTTCGCCACCGCCGATCACCTCGTCGATCTGGCGATCGCCCATGCGCGGGGGCAAATAACGCCCTTAATGCGCGGCTGGGATTGCCGAACGATCGGCGTGTTCAACACCTATCGCCAGCCGATGCGCGCACTGGTCGATGATCTGATCGCCGAGACCACTACCGACCCGGCAATCCTCGACATATCGATCGCCCATGGCTTTCCCTGGGGGGACGTGGCCGACTTAGGCACGCGGATATGGGTGACGACCAACGGCGATGCCGACCGCGCCGCTGCCATTGCTGAACGTTATGGTCGCCGGATCGAGGCGATCCGCGCCGAATGCCAGCCCGTCCTGGTATCCGCCACTGCGGCGGCGGCGATGGCGCGCGACACCGGTCCGCCGCTGATCCTGGCTGAAACTGCAGACAATCCTGGGGGTGGCGCACCGGGCGATGCGACACATCTGATGCAGGCACTGCTGGATGCAGGCGTGACCAGAATCGCCGCCGGCATCTTCTGGGATCCTGTCGCCGTGATGCTATGCGAGGCGGCAGGGGTGGGAGCTACGATACCGCTCCGCATCGGCGGCGGGGCTTCGCCGCTATCGGGTGATCCGCTCGATCTGGAGGTGTTGGTGATCGGCATCACCGACGACCTCCGCCAGCCCTTTGGCGGTGGCGATTGGCCGAGCGGCAGGGCGGTGTGCGTTGCGACCGACCGGCTGGTGCTGATCCTGTCCGCTACACGCACGCAATGCTTTGCGACCGACGCGTTCACGACGTTCGGCATCGACCTGTCCAACATGCACGCCGTCGTCGTGAAGTCATCGAACCACTTTCAGGCGTCGTTCCTGAAACTCAGCGATCGGATCGTGACGGTGAGCACGCCGGGTGCGCTGACGCCCGATCCGATGCTGCTGCCCTACGCCCATGTCCGCCGCCCCATCTGGCCACTTGATGGCGAAGTGGAAGGGCATCCCATTCAGCGCCGGGCGTAATATTCCCGCAGCACATCGAAAGCCTTTTTGCGGCGCCCGGTCTCGTCGATCAGCCCCTTGCGGTTGTAGAAGTCGCGCGTCCTTTTGGGCGATCGGAAATCCTTCAGCACCCACGGTGCTATCCCCGCGAGATGGCGGCTGTTGGCGAGCATCGCGAATTGCCGGCGATAAACCGTGGCCTGATAAGCCTCGGTTTCCACCGCCTGCGCGTCATCCCCCGTCCCCGGAAAGGCATCGGCCCCGAATTCGCTGATGATGAAGGGCCGTTCGATCGCCGGATCGAAGCGCAGCGTCGGCATCAGCGCGAGTTCGGCGCGGCGCATCGACGCTTCATCAACGCCGAAGACGGGCCCAACATAGGCGGGGTAATACCAGCCCATATATTGGTTGAAGCCGATCACATCGAGCTTGGCCGCGACCGGATCGTCGATCAGCATCGTGGCGGCGGCGGCGATCGGTTCCAAGGGTTCCGGGACGTTACCGAAATTCATTTTCGCCAAAGCCGCCCGAGCCGCGGCCTGACTGGCATCGGATGCTTGCGGATCAAGCGCGATCCGCGCGAGCAAAGCGGGCACCACCTTCTTGAAGTACACCGCTGGATCCCCGATCAACGCCAGCGTGACGAGCCGGGACGGATCGAGCGCGCGGGCGCGATCGATCAACCGCCCGAGAAAAGCGTCGCGATCCTTGCCCGGCGGGGTTTCGTTCGCCACCGACCAAAGGATGACCGAGGCCCGGTTGCGATCGCGCGCGATCATCGCGTCAAGCTGCGCTTCTGCCGCCGCATAGGCGCGGGGCGAGGCCCAGTCGATCGCCTGCCATACCGGGATTTCATCCCACACCAGCACGCCCGCCGCATCCGCCGCGCGCACCGTCGCCTCGTCATGCGGATAATGGGCGAGCCGGATGAAATTGCCGCCCAACGCCTTCACCGCCGCGATCGTCGCCGCGCCGTCGACTGCCCCGAAGCTGCGGCCGGCATGCGTCAGGCTTTCCTCATGCGCGTTGATGCCCTTCAGGAAAATCGGCTTGCCGTTGAGCAGCAAGGTGCTGCCGCGCGTAGCGATGATGCGAAAGCCGATGCTCTCCTCGATCATATCGGCACCACTCGACAGCCGCACCGTGTAAAGCGTCGGGCGGTCGGGCGACCATAGCGCGACGGGCGCGGTGAAGCTGCCGCTGGCGCGCCCATCCGCCCCGAGGCTGAGCATCACGCCGCGCTTGAGCCCCGGTATCTCCACCCGCACCAACGCGCCTGCAACACCGCCATCCACGGTGACATCAACCGCGATCCGCCGGGATTTCAGATCTGCCAGCCGCACCGTATAATCGCGGATGAAAGCGCGCGGCGTACTGACCAGCAGCACATCGCGGGTGATGCCGCCATAATTCCACCAATCGGTCTTGCGCGCGGGCACGGTTTCGGGCCCCAGCCGGTTGTCGGCGCGGACCACGAGCAGGTTTTCGCTCTTCCCCAGCTTGCCCGTTACCTCGACCGAAAAGGGCGTGAAGCCGCCCTCATGCCGGGCGAGCAGCGCGCCGTTGACATAGACCGAGGCGGCATAACTGACCGCGCCAAAATGCAGGAACTGGCGTTTGTCGGCCGCATCGACCGGGGTAGCGAAGCGGGTGCGATACCAGACCGGCCCTTCGTACACGAACAGCTGCGGGTCCTGCGTGTTCCAGTCGCCGGGCACCTGCAGCGTGCGCGCATCGGTAAAGCGATATTCGACCAGATCGAGCGGGGTTATCGGCTGCGCGTCTCGGAAGAAGCCGTTGCGAGGGGCTCCCGGTAGCGAAGTCGATTGGCCGGTATCGAGCGGATCGACGATCACGCGCCATTTGCCGGCAAGCGACATCGGGCTGCGCGCCTGCGAGTTGGCGATCGTGGGGCCCGGGGTTGGCGCGGGCAGCGCCTGAGCGGTGAGTGCCAGCCAGCCGAGCGCCAACAGCAGCACCCGCATCACGCGATGTTCCAGCCGATCATCCCGTAATAGCCATAGCCGATCAGCAACAGAACCGCGCCCACCGCAAGCAGCCGCCCATGCCAGATCCCGACCGCGCCGCGCCATCCCGAGGTTGCAGCGGGTTGCCGAACGCCCATGACCGCGAGCACCAGCAACACCACCGCCAGCACCGCCGTCGCGTTGAGCCAGAGCTGGAAAAACGCCAAGTTTGCCGGCGTGATCCAGACATAGCTGAGCGATTCGACCGCCGCCTTTGGCCATGACCGGAAGAAGATGATCGGCGAGAGAATGATCGCGAGCGCGGTGACCGGGGCGATGATCCGCCCCCGGCTGCCCGTTGCCCAAACGACGCTCACCAGCCCTGTCAGCAGGATCAGCGCGCCCCAGAGCAATGCCGAATTGGCGCGCGCAGGGGTGAGGATGCCGGTCGCCCTGGCGAACACCACATCGGTGTACAGCAGGCTCATATCCCGCACCTTCCCTTGCGCATCGCGGCGGAACACCATGATGTCGCTCCAGCCCGAGGGGCGCTCGGGCGTCAGCGCGGGATCGTGCCAGAACACATCCTTTGCAACCTGCCGGTAAGGCGTACGCCCGAGCAGAATCTCGCCCGGCTTGCCGGGTGAGATGGTGAGCGGCCCGCCCAGGAAAGTGTCGCTGAAAATCTGCGTGACCGATTTCAGCGATCGCCGCTGGCCGACATATTGCCCGGCATAATCGGCCGGATCGAAACTGGTCGGCTTGGCCTCGACCGGCAGCCGATAGCGACCGAGCAAGGCCTCCAGCCCGATCGCGCGGATTTGCGACAAGCCGGGCAGCGTCTTGCCCTGTAGCGCCTTGTCGGGTTCGGGCGCGCCGGGCAGGCCGAGCAGCCCGGCACCGGGCAGCGCCTGGCCATAGTCGCCCGTGACGGCCACAAAAACGCCGGTCCGCCGATCGGGCAGCAGCGACATATAGCTGCTCGCGCCCAGCGTCCGCCCGCCATGTTCGACCAGCCGGTTGCCGTTCCAGTCATTGACCATGAACAGCACGCCATAGCCTTGCGTCAGCGGATGGGTGCCGCCCTGCCGCGTCATCACCGCCGCCGTCGCGCGCGGGGAGAGCAGCGCGGGGATGCCAGTGCCGCCGCCCATCAGGCCGATCATGTAGCGGGCCATGTCCTGCCCTGTCGAGGCGAGCCCACCCGCCGCCTCGTTGATCGGGTGGTTGGCCCAGAGATTGGGGATCTGGCGCTTGCCGCCATTGGGGTAAAAAGCGTCGCCATCGGCCAGTCGCGACTGCGGGCGGGCGTCCTCGACGATGAGGCTGTTAGTCATGCCGAGCGGGGCGAAAATATCGCGCGCGGCGAATTGCGCGAAGCTCTGCTGCGTCTGATCCTCGATCGCATAGCCGAGCATCGCGGCCCCGAAATTGGAATAGTTGGAGCCGCTGTTAACGGGCACGAGATAGCCGGGGAAGTTCGCGCGCAGATAGGCACCGTCTATCTTTGGCTTGGGTATGCCCGCGCGCTGAAACGGCATCCGCGCTTCCGCAAGCCCGGCCTGGTGCGTGCCGAGCATCCGGACGGTGACGGCTTGCCCCCGATTGTCGGGCAGCTCCACGCGGGTGATCAGACGGTTGAGGGGGGTATCGAGCGAGGTGAGCTTGCCAGCATCGATCAGCTTGCCAATGCCAACGCCGACCATCGTTTTGGTGATCGAGCCGAGCCGGAAACGCGTCTGTGCCGGATCGACCGGGATTTTGCCGGCGCTGTCGGCGTGCCCATAGCCCTTGGCGAAAACGAGTTTGCCGTCCTGCACCACCGCGACGACGGCGCCGGTGTAGCGGAATTTGCCCGTCGGGCTGAACGCCTGATCGAACGCGGTTTCAATCGCTTTCGGGTCGCCGGTGGGGGCGGGCGGGCTGGCCTCGCCGTCAGGCGGAAAAATTATTGTTGTGGCTGCGGCGGCAGCCGACAGGAACAGGCCAATTGCCAGAAACGCGCGGCGGATCATTGCGAGCCCGCCACGGCAGCCTGCATCTGCGGCATCAGCCGCCCGGCGAGCGCCAAGCCGAACATCCGGAAATCGGCCTGCAACGACCAGAGCGGCTTGGTGAAGGCGAGCGGGGTGTTGTTTTCGACGAAGAAATGCCCGGCCCAGGCAAAGCTGTACGGCACGACCAGCGCGGCCACGATCCATGTCCAGTCAAGCGTTAGCGCGAACAGCACCCAGCACAGGATCGTGCCGAACGTGCCGATATAATGGAGCAATCGCGAGGTGGGGTTCTGGTGCGCGCGCAGATAATGCGGCCAGAACTCGGCGAAGTTTGTCGGGGCTTGCGTGGCCATGGCCTCTCTCCAGATTTTATCAGCCAGCCTAGCGTCTTGCGCGCCAATGCCAACCAATATTTCCGATCAGAAACACCTCGCTCTATTTCGATATGGAACGCTTATTCGAGTACGAATCCCAGTTCGGCCAATCGCGCCTCGATAACAGGGCGCATCGCGGGATCGGCGACCTCGACTTCGAGTTCGACTCGGGCCGATTTCGCGTCGTTCACCAGAAAAGTCCGATCATGGACAACGGTGTTGATGTTGCCTCCGGCCAGGCCGATTTCGCTGCACAGAACGCCCAATTGCCCCTGTTGGTCAGCGAGCTGGATACAGAGTTTGAACAGCCGTTCCTCGCGCACCATCTGGCGCTGAAGGATCGCGCCGAGCAGGCGGTTGTCGATGTTGCCGCCGCACAGGATGAGCCCCACGCGCTTGCCGCGGAACCGCGCCGGATCGGCAAGGATCGCGGCAAGACCGGCTGCTCCCGCGCCTTCGCACAAGGTCTTTTCGATCTGCAGCAAGAGCGCGATCGCGGTTTCGATGCGGTGTTCGGGCACGACGATGATGTCATCGACCAGCGCCGACACGTGGCGCCGGGTCCGCTCGCCCGGCACCGCAACCGCTATGCCTTCCGCGATCGATGCGCCACCGGGGACGTCGCGGTCCCATGTGCCGAAATGCTTTGCCATCGAGGGGAAGCGATCGCTTTGCACGCCGATCACCTCAAGCCCCGGATGCAGCGCGCGGGCCACCGTGGCCACGCCTGCGATGAGCCCGCCGCCGCCGATCGCTACCACCAGCGTATCGAGATCGGGTCGGGTGCCGAGCATTTCGAGCCCGACGGTTCCCTGCCCCGCCATCACCAGATCATCGTCGAACGGATGTACCAGGGTCAGTTCGCGCTCTTCGATCAGGCGCGGGATGGCGGCGGACGCCTCGGCAAAGTTCGTACCGATCAGCAGCACTTCGGCGCCGAACTTGGCGGTGCGCTGCGCCTTCACCGACGGTGTCGAAACGGGCATCACGATCGTCGCCGGGATGCCGAGTTGCCCCGCGTGATAGGCCACGCCTTGCGCATGGTTACCCGCCGATACGGTGATAACCCCCTTTGCGCGCTGTTCGGGCGAGAGCGACAGCAATTTGTTGAGGGCGCCACGCTGCTTGAAGCTGCCGGTGAATTGCAGATTCTCGAACTTCAGCCAGATGTCGGCGCCGGTCAGCTCGGACAAGGTTTGGGAATGGAGGAAAGGCGTGTTGTCGATCTTGCCATGAATCGCGCGCGCCGCAACACGGACATCATCGATCGAGATCAGTCGGTCGCTCAAAGGAACAGCTCCGCCGCTGCGTCGAGGATTGCCTGCGCATCGAGCCGGTATTCGCGGTAGAGATCGGGCAGGTCGCCGGTCTGGCCGAAGCGGTCGAGCCCAAGCGGTGAGACGCGGTTACCGCGCACCCCCCCGATCCAGCTGAGCGTGCCGGGGCTGCCGTCGATCACCGTGATCAGACCTGCGGTGGGGGAGAGCGCACCGAGCAGCGTCGCGATATGCGCGGGCTCGCCCGGCTTGCCGCCCCAGCGCGCCGCCCGCGCTGCAGACCAGCCCCGGTGGAGCAGATCGGGCGAGGTCACCGCCAGCAGCCCGATGCCGGGGACGTCATCCTGCAGCTGCTCCCATGCCTCCAGCGCCTCGGGCAAGATCGCGCCGGTCGCAACGATTGCCGCCTCGGCACCGGGCGCCGGGCGCCTGAGCCAGTAGCCGCCCTTGATGGCGCCCTCCTCCCAGCGATCATCCTCGCGCGCGACCTGGGCAATGCTGCGCGTCGACAACCGCAGATAGACCGCGCCGCCATCCTCCGCCTGCATATGGCGGAAGGCATGACCCATCAGCAGCGCGAGCTCATCGGCATAGGCGGGCTCGTAATAGGTCAGCCCCGGCTGGCCGATGCCGATCAGCGGCGAGTTGATCGACTGGTGCGCGCCGCCCTCCGGCCCCAGCGTCAGCCCCGATGGGGTCGCGACGAGCAGGAAGCGGCCATTCATGTAGCAGCCGTAATTGAGCGCATCGAGCCCGCGCGCGATGAACGGATC
>CAZWAL010000017.1:0-27278 GCA_964631905.1 uncultured Stakelama sp. | reverse complement strand
ATCTGCTCTATGAAGGCGGCATCGCCAATATGCGCTATTCGATCAGCAACACCGCCGAATATGGAGACATCAAAACCGGCCCGCGGATCATTACGGCGGAGACCAAGGCGGAGATGAAGCGCGTGCTCGCCGACATCCAGGCCGGGCGCTTCGTCAAGGATTTCGTGCTCGACAACCGCGCGGGGCAACCCGAGTTGAAGGCTTCGCGCAAGGCAGCGGCGGCGCATCCGATCGAAAGGGTCGGCGCCGAGCTCCGCGCAATGATGCCGTGGATCGGCGCCAACAAGCTGGTCGACAAGGCGAAGAATTAAGCCAGCGCGAAACCTTGCGTTTCCACATTGGTTTTTGACATGGACGGGGCGCTCGCCGAAACAGGGGCGCCCCCTTTTCTTCATGTGGAGACCCTATCATGCGCAAGACCCTGATCCTCGCCGGACTGTTCGCCACGGCACCGCTGATTGCGCAATCTACCCCGAAAGTTCCTGGTGCCGCCGACCCGAGCCGCATCACCGGCGGCACCTATGCCACAGACCCCAGCCACACGCTGATCGAGTTCGAAGTCGATCATTTCGGCTTCAGCGATTATTTCGGCATTTTCGGCGATACGACCGGCACCCTCATTCTCGATCCCAAAAAGCCAGCCGACGCCAAGGTCGACATCACCATCCCGGTCGCCAAGGTCATCACCGCCAGTGCACGACTGACCGACCATCTGCTGCGCCCCGGCAAGGATGGCGGCAAGCCCGATTTCTTTGGCCCCAACCCCGCCGACGCGCGCTTCGTTTCGACCAGCGTTGTGGTGAAAGGCACCACCGCGAAGATTACCGGCAACCTCACGCTGAACGGCATCACCGCGCCGGTCGTGCTCGATACCGAATTCAAGGGTGCCGGCATCAATCCGTACAGCAAGAAGGAAACGGTTGGGTTCGAGGCGGAAACGACCATCAAACGCAGCACGTTCGGTATCACCGCCGCCATTCCCTTCGTTTCGGACGAGGTCGAGCTCGAAATCTCGGTGCCGTTCGAAAAGGCAGGCTGATCGCCCCTTTACTGTCGCCAGATGCTGGGCCATTGGAGGTGGATGATCGCTCCCCATGGCCCGCTTCTGACGCTTCGACTTACGCGCCCTTAGGCGTGTAGGGTGCCGCGTCGCGCGGACCGCATGACCTGAGGCCCGCCCCCTGTCATCCCATCGAAGCCGAGAAGCGACCGACCATGCTGCGTGATCCATCGACCAAATACCGCCCTTTCCCGCCGATCAACCTGCCCGACCGCCAATGGCCCACACGGACGATCACGGCGGCACCGCGCTGGTTGTCGACCGATCTGCGCGACGGCAATCAGGCGCTTATCGATCCGATGGATGCCGAGAAGAAGACGCGGATGTTCGGTCTGCTTTGCAAGATCGGCATGAAGGAAATCGAGGTCGGCTTCCCGAGCGCGGGAGCGACCGAGTATAATTTCATTTCCGGGTTGGTCGCCGATGGCCGCATTCCCGATGACGTGACCGTACAAGTGCTGACCCAGTCACGCCGTGACCTGATCGAGACGAGCTTCGCCTCGCTGAAAGGGGCACCCCGCGCGATCGTCCATCTCTACAACGCGGTCAGCCCGGCCTGGCGCAAGATCGTTTTCGGCATGACGCGCGACGAGGTACGCGGCATCGCGGTCGAGGGTGCCAAGATCCTGCGCGATTGCGCCGCTGCCCAGCCCGAGACCGACTGGTTTTTCGAATATAGCCCCGAGACTTTCTCGACCGCCGAACTCGATTTCTCGGTGGAGGTCTGCGCGGCGGTGATGGAGGTGCTGCGCCCGACGCCTGATCACCCGATCATCTTCAACCTGCCCGCCACGGTCGAATGCGCGACGCCCAACGTCTATGCCGATCAGATCGAATGGTTCGGGCGCAACATCCCCAATCGCGACAGCGTGGTGATTTCGCTCCACACGCATAATGACCGCGGCACCGGCGTGGCGGCGGCGGAGCTCGGCATCATGGCGGGTGCGGACCGGGTGGAAGGCTGTCTGCTCGGTAATGGCGAGCGCACCGGCAACTGCGATCTGGTGACCGTCGCGCTCAACATGTATACGCAAGGCGTCGATCCCGAACTCGACCTGTCGGACATCGATGAGGTCGTCCGCACCGTCGAATATTGCACGCACATCCCGATTCATCCACGCACCCCCTATGCCGGCGACCTGGTCTTCACCGCGTTTTCGGGATCGCATCAGGACGCGATCAAGAAAGGCTTCGCGGCGCAGGAAGCGAAGAATGATCCGCTATGGGAAGTGCCCTATCTGCCGATCGACCCCGCCGATCTTGGCCGCAGCTACGAAGCGGTCATCCGCGTCAATTCGCAGAGTGGCAAGGGGGGCGTCGCGTGGGTGATCGAGCAGGACAAGGGACTGAAGCTGCCCAAGCGCCTGCAAGCCGATTTCAGCCGTCACGTCCAGGCGCTTGCCGATGAGGCAGGGCGTGAACTGAACGCAACCGATATCTGGCAATTGTTCGAGGCGACCTATCTGCCCGGTGCAGCCGATCGTTTTGTCCTGCGCGATTATGAAGAAAGCGGCACCGCGGGGCAGCGTGTCTTTATCGGCCATGTCGCGATCAATGGCGAGGAACGCTCGATTTCGGGGCGTGGCAATGGGCTGATCTCGGGCGTCATTGCCGCGCTGAGCGAAAGCACGGGGCCAGCCCTCGACGTGGTCGATTACAACGAGCACGCCATCGGCCACGGTGCCGATGCGCAGGCGGTTGCCTATGTCGAATGTCGCACGTCGGAGGGGCGCACGGTGTTCGGCGTCGGCCTCGATACCGATGTCGCGACCGCTAGCGTCCGCGCTGTGCTGAGTGCCGCGAACCGCTTTTAGGGGTGATCGCCATCGGGGAGAGGCGGGTTCGCACAAGGCTGACAGCACCTCGTCGATTTCAGGCCGTGCGCTCCCACCGCGGCATGGTCAAAGTAACGTGTAACCGCCGATTCGATCGAGCAGCGGGAGCAGTTCGGCGGTCAATTGCCGGTCGGCAGCGTAAGCTTCGGCATGGCAGAAGCGCCGGGCGCTTGATTGCAGGCCGCGAAACCGGTTCCAGATCGTCACCGCCTCGGGCAAGGCGAGCGTCGTCTGGCTTTCATGGTACGCAAGGGCAGCGAGCTTCGCGTCGAATACATCGCTGATGTCGACCAGAAACTGCGGCGTGAAATGCAACCCCAGCATCGTATCGCAGCGGAGCACCGGCACGCCGATCGGCGCGGTATCGCCCACCATTCGCGCGACGGCGCGATGATCGGCATGATAATCATGCAGTGCATGTGTAACGACCAGATCAGGCGCGAGCGTGGCCAGCTGACGCCCCAGGATGGCTGGCGCATCGCCACACCAGGCGAGTTGCCCGTCGGGGAATCCGAGCGCGATGATGGCTGCCCCGGCCATTTCCGCAGCGTTTGCGGCTTCGGTTGCCCGTCGCCGGGCGAGCGCAGCATCGCGCCCGCCGTCACCCGCTGCGCCGTCTGTGGCGACGATCCAGGTCACATGGTGCCCGTCGCGGGCATAGCGGATCATCAGTCCGCCCATCGACAGTTCGATATCGTCTGGATGTGCACCGACCGCGACGATGTGGAGCGGGCTCATGGCACTCCAAAATAGTGCGCGAGCGCGGGCGGCATCACCGGATCTGGCACCGTGCCGGCATGAGTGAAGCGGATCGCGCGTAGGTCGTCGCGGGTCGCAGGTGCCCAATTGGCATCACCCGGCTTACCCGCCTTGGCGAAGGCCACCCATCGGTCGCCGAGTTCGCCCGCTATCGCGGCATCGCGTGCGCCGGTCGGCCAGCCCAGTCGCGACAGCGTTCCAAAGATATAGGCACGTTCTGAAGCATGCGGCGCCCCGTCGAGCCGTTTCGCGACGGCGGGCGAGACGACGTCGAACGCATAGGCCCATGTCTTCGCACCGGTGCGTGCATGCAGCTTCGCCAGCCGCAGGGCGGGCGCACGAAACAACTGGTCGCTGGCGATCGACCGTTCATAGGCCGCGACACCCCCATAAGCCGCAATCCCGGCGTCGCGGCGTGCAGCATCGTGCCGCACCAGCGCCAGCGCGACCGCGGTGCCGCCAATGGCTGCGGGGGGAATTTCGAAGCCATTATAGCCGATCATCAGCGGCACCTTTGCCTGGCGACCAGCGGCGAAGGCGGCGGTGATATCCTCGCTGATGGTGATGCCATCGATCGTCGGACCAAAGCCTGCATAGACCGACGGCTTGCCCCAACCGAGGATGGCAGCTGCCGGGAGCGCCCGCAGATCGGCCAGCGACGTCATGGCGCGGGGTGCATCCACTGACGCGGTCGCCTGAAGCAGCGATCGCCCGCCGAGTCCCGACTGCACGATCGCCCGGTGAAACTGCCCGAGTGAAGCCGGTGCGATCATGTGGAACAGCACCGATTCACCGCCTGCGCTGTTACCGAACAGGGTCACGCGGCGCGGATCACCGCCGAATGCGGCGATGTTGTCGCGCACCCACGCCAGCGCGGCACGCTGATCGAGCAACCCGAAATTGGCGCCTTCCCCCTTCAGTTCGGGATGAGCGAAGAAGCCAAACCGCCCAAGACGGTAGTTGAGCGTCACCACGATCACGCCCCGCCGCGCCAGCGTCGATCCGTCATAAAGCGGCGCGGATGCCGAGCCGCTTGTATAACCACCCCCATGCAGCCACACCATTACCGGCCGCTTCGCGCCGCTGGTGCGCGGCGCCCAGATGTTCAGGGTCAGGCAATCTTCGCTCGGTGCCTCTTGCCCCACCCCGCTATCGCCTGCCGGATCGGCCTGCATGCACACCGCGCCAAACGCGTGGGCCGGGAGCGGGCTCGTCCAGCGCGGCAATGGCTGCGGCGCACGCCACCGGAGCGACCCGACCGGCGGGCGGGCATAGGGGATGCCCCGAAACACCGCGATGTCCCCCTCCAGCACTCCCTCTATTTGGCCTGCTGGCGCATGGACGGCAGCCGTCGCAGGTGGCGAAGGGGCGGCACTCGCAAACAGCAGTGGGAGCAACAGGCTAAACATCCGCAGCGGGCGCACGCGCGATCATCAGAAACATCTCGCGGAACAGGGTGAGCGCATCGCTATGTGCCGCCGCATCGCCCTGTAGCAGATGATCGAGCGCCAGCCCGCGCAGGCACGCCACGGTTACATGGCGAAAGGCGATCAGTCGGGGCGCGGGCCAGCGCAGCAGGCTGAGATAATCGGTCCACCAATCATCGATGCCGGTTTCGCTCTCCAGAAAGTGCGGCTGAATGGCGGCTGACAATTCGGCATCGTTGCGCGCCGCGAGCAGCAATTCCATCGCGGCGAAATGATGCGGACCAAGATGCTCCTCCAGCGCAACATCGACCAGCGTCTCCAGTCGGGCATCGATGGTCTTTGGCTTGTTGAGCCGTTCGATCAGCGCGGCACTAACCCCGAGCGGCAATGCTTCGGCAATCGCGGCCATCAGCGCGTTGCGATCAGCGAAATGATAATGCAGCGGCCCGCGTGAAATGCCCGCCTCGCGCGATATCAGCAGCATCGTCGTGTTGGCAAAGCCATGGGTCGCCAGGCAGCGGATGCCGGTTTGAACGATAAGAGCCCGGGTACGACGTGCTTGTTCGGCCTTGGGCACGATTTTGCGGCGAGTGGCCGTCCGTTCACGGTCGACGGCAAGACTGGTCATTGCGGAACCTCCTGAACCCGGCGCGCGGCGATTTGCGCCCGCAGGTCGCGTTGCACCGCTTCGGTCAGAGGATAGAACCAGAAAAACGGCGTCGCCAACCCCATGATGATCATCGGAATCCAGGCATAGGTGGCCATCAGCGAGAAAATGGCGCTGTCGGTGTTCACGCCCGTCAGCGAGAAACCGGCAATGGCGGGGATGCTGGTGCCGATCAGCGCACCGAACGCCAGCCCGAACTTGCCGAGCGTACCGACCAGGGCGAAATACAGCCCGTTGCGCGCTTTGCCCGTCCGCAGTGTATCGAGATCAACGACATCGGCGATCATTGCCGACACCAGAATGCCAAGCGCACCGCCCGCGATACCGCGGATGATGATGCAGGCGGCATAGAGATCGGGCCGACCATGATCGATCAGCGGGATGGGGAAGCTCAGCAGGGCCATCCCCATCGTCCCGATCGCCAGCGCGCGGTGCTTGCCGATACGCTTTGACAACCACAGCCAGAAGGGAAGCGACAGCAACCCGGCGATATTCTCTCCCGCCAGAATCAGCGGAAACAGGTGTTTGGCGTTGAACACTTTTTCCATGACGATCAGGTGCAGCGATGCACCGATCACGGCACCCGCCATCAGCACGATCAGCCCACCGAGCAGCCGCATGAACGGCTTGTTGGCGAACAGCACCGTTATCGCCTCGCGCAGCGTAACCGCTGGTACCGACACCACTTCGACGTCGGGCTCGGGCACATTGAACAGGCCAACCGCAAACAGGATCGGCATCAGGATCACAAAGCTGGTGCCCAGCCAAAACATCAGATCGGCGGTGCTGCCCATCCCCTGTCGCTGCAACACGAAGATGAGCGCGAGCGCCGACATCGATGACGCGATCCCGAAGCCTTCCCGCCAACCCGCAACGCGCGTGCGCCCCGAATAGCTTTTCGACAGCTCGGCACCCCATGCCTTGTAGGGCGTATCGACGACGTTGAAGGAGATATAGGTCACCGCAATCCAGAAGATCGCGTAAGCGGGGGTGACCTTGAATGGTGGCGCGAACACCATCCAAATGCCGAGCATCAGGAACGGCAGCCCCGCGACGATCCATGGCTTGCGCCGCCCGAAGCGCGATCGGGTGCGGTCGCTGAGAATGCCGACCAGCGGTTCGGTGATGATGTCCGTCAACCGCGTGAAGAACAGGATCGCGCCGACGAGCGCAAGCGGCAGGCCATGCGCATCGGCATAAAAGGACGGGATGAAGGTGATCAGCGGCGTCATTGCCAGCGCATGTGTCAGATAGGGCACGGCATAGAGAAACGACTGACGATCCTCGGATGACAAAAGCGGTTTCATGCCATCTGCTCCACCGGCTCGGGTCGGGCGACCGAATTGGCAAGAAAGTCTGCCATCCGGATCACTGCCGCCGCCGCCCAGGCCTGCGGCGCATTGGCATGGGTATAAGGCACCGGCTCGCCATGTTCGTTGCGGTCATAGCCCGAAATCAGTTCAGGCATCTGCCGGCCCGGGGAAGCCGCCGCCAGGTCGAGCATTGCGGATGCTACGATCCGCAATTCGCGGCGAAATCCATACCGCGCGAGGCCCATGGCGAACAGCGCCGTATCGTGGGGCCAGACGCTGCCATTATGATAGGACACCGGATTATAGGCGACCTCGTTCGATCCGAGCGTGCGTAGCCCCCAGCCCGACCAGAGCGCATCACAGAGCAATGTTTCGACGAGGATCGGCGCGACATCTTGAGGCACGATACCCGTCCATAGCAAATGGCCGGGATCCGATGACAATACCCGTAGCGGATTCATATCGGCATCGAGCGCCATCGCATAGGTTCCCATGTCCGGCAGCCAGAATTGGGCATGGAATGCGGTACGCAGCCGTTCCGCCCGCGCGGTCAGTGCCGGTGCGCGCGCTGGCAGCAATCGCGCGGCAGCAAGCAAGCCAGCATAGGCATAGCCCTGCACTTCCGCGACCGCGAGCGGCTGGCGCGCGGATTGGCCATGTTCGTCGACCATCGAGTTGGACGAGTCTTTCCAGGACTGCACCGTCAGTCCAGACCCCGACGCTTTGAATGTTGCGAGGCCGGACGGCCCGTCGAGATGCTGCTCCAGCCATTCGGTTGCCGCTTCGATCGCCGGGCGGATTTCGGCAGCGAGTGCCGGATCGTCCTGCACCTCGAAATAATCACCGGCCGCCATCAGGAAAAGCGGTGTCGAATCGACCGACCCATAATAGCGCCCGAATGGAATGCGATTGGTGCGGCTGAGCTCGCCGCGCCGCACTTCGTGCAGGATCTTGCCGGGCTCCTCCTCGCGGAATGGATCAACGGTCTGCCCCTGCCGCTTGGCGAGATATGCGAGCACCGATCGAAGCACATCGGGTCGCCAATTGAGGATCATCATACCGGTGATCAGTGCATCGCGGCCGAAGAAATTGACGAAGATCGGCAGGCCGGCGGCGGGATAAGGCCCATGCTCCGTGCGAAGCAGAAGGGCGCGCAGATCATCCACCGCCTGATCGACGCCCGGATGCTTGCCGATGATCGCGGCAAAGGAGCCACGCCAATCGCCATAGGCCGGCAGCGGCGCAAAATCGGTACCGTCATGATCGGAACTGCTGATCCGCAGATCGACGGAAAATTGCTGGGTGGCACCCGGCGCGAGTGTGAACGTCCAGCGATCATCCGCCGCCAGTCCGTCGTCGCATGTCAGCAGGGCCCGGTGGATCACCCCGTCGCCGGCGGTACGGGCATAGCTGCGGCTGGAGGAGGAAAGTTGCTCGATTGCGATGACCGGTTCGACGTTCGGCTCGATGCGGGTGGCAAAGATATCGATCAACCGAGGTTGCGCGACCAGCTCCAGCGTAACCCTTTGCGGTTCGGTCGAGCAATTGGACAGTGTCCATGTATCTCGGAACCCGCCAGCGTCGACGATTAACCGGCGGCGAAGCCCCAGAGCCTGAGATCGATCCGCCTGGGTGACCGCATGAAATTCCTGAATCACGTTGCCAGACCCGACGCGCGACAATTGCTGCGCGCCCGGCAACCGCCAGTTCCAGGCGGAAAAATACACCGTGTCGCGGAAGAAGACGCCTTCGATTTCCCACCCTGCGCCGCCATCACCCGGAACAACGACGTAAACCTCATCCTCTTTCGCGCCCGCCAACTCGGCCTCCTCATATTGTTTTTATACCTACGTGCATGTATGTTGACACTTCGATTGCACTGATGCAAGTCATGTCGCGACCGCCGACGTCGAAACTTTCGCGATCGAGTGGCGCAAAAACAATGGCCGTAATGGCTTTGGGGGAGGGGACGGATGGCAATGAATGGGAAACTGACGCCGCTTTGGATGCGCCATGTGCGCACAAGTGCGCGGACGCTCGTGACAGCAACGCTGGTATCAACGCTCGCGCTGGCGACCGCCGCGCATGCGCAGAGCCAGAAGCCGGATGAAGACGCCGCCAAAGACGACGACATCGTCGTCAGCGCGACAAAAACCGGGCAAACCGTCACCGAAGCGCCGGTCTCGGTCGGCGTTGTGAGTGCAGAAACGATTCGCGCCGCGGGTGCGACCAATTTCTCCGAACTCAGCACCCTGCTGCCGAGTGTGGTTTTCTCATCACAGCAATCGCCGGTGCAGTCGAACGTGGGTATCCGCGGGGTAACCACCGCCGGTGGCAGCGCCGCGCTGGAGCCGAGCGTCGGCATCTATGTCGACGGCGTTTTCACTGATCGCACCTCGATCGGCATCGGTGATTTCAATGATATCGCGGCGGTCGAAGTGCTGCGCGGGCCGCAATCGACCCTGTTCGGCAACGCATCGCCCGCGGGCATCATCAACTTCGTCACCCGCAAACCGGAAAAAACGCCGAGCGGCGATTTTCAGGCGACCTATGGCAATTTCAATCGCATTCAACTTGCCGGCACGGTGACCGGCCCGTTGGTGCAAGACGCGCTGTTCGGGCGTTTCAGCGCCTACTACCACAAGCGTGACGGGTATCTCGACAATCTGATCGGGCCAGACAGCAACGATCAGAATTCCTTCGGCATTCGTGGGCGACTGTTATTCGACAATGGCGGTATTGCGACTCTGCTCGCGACCGCAGAGTTTTCGCGCAGCCGCCAGGATTGCTGCCTGCCGGTGTTCACCAACGTGCCGGAAGCGCTGTTCACGCGGTTCAGCACGGCATCGCAGAACTTCCCCTTTGTCGGCACCGGTGTCCCCTTTCCGCGCAATCAGTTTGAGGACCAGGTGGTCGCTGCTGATGGCCGCAATACCTATGATCAGGATCTGATCGCCTTTTCGCTTGAGGGGCGGCTTGATCTGGGCGGCGGGCACGAACTGCTGTCGATCTCGTCGTTCCGCGACATTGAACAGGTCAGCATCGCCGACATCGACTTTTCGGGGCTCAATCTGCTGACCTTCCCCAACATCGTGCGCAAAAACCAGCAGATCAGCCAGGAACTGCGCGTAACGTCACCGACCGACCAGACCTTCTCCTGGCTGGCGGGCGCCTATTATTTCCGCAAGGACGTGACCGAGGACAGTGGGCTGCTGATCGATCGACGCACAGCTGCTCTGGCAGGCGGCAACATTCTTGCCGAGTTCTCGCCATCCTTCAGCGACATCGCGAACGAGAATTTTGCGCTGTTCGCGGAAGGGACGTTGAATCTAGGCGATCGGATCAAGCTGACCGGCGGCATCCGCTACAATTATGACGACAAGGGGATTTTTGCGCGGGCTGAGCGGCTGCGGGCCAATGGCACCGCATTGTCGCCCATCCAGACGATTCCGGCGAACCGGCGCCGCCGCTCGGGCGACCAGCTGACGTGGCGGGGTGTGGGCGAATTTGCCTTCACCGACAATCTGCGCGCCTATGCTTCCTATACGCGCGGATACAAGGCATTCGGCATCAACGACGATGCCAATTTGCTGCGCAACATTCCGGGCGCGAATTTCTTCTTCGACAGCGAAATCGTCGACAATTACGAAATCGGCATCAAGGGCAGCATTCCGGCCATTCGCAGCACCTTTTCGCTGATCGCGTTCCGCACCGATTATGATGACTTCCAGTCGCTGTCGTCATTTGTCGATACAACCAATACGTTGCGGTTCTTTCTGCAGAACGCCGCCGCGCTGCGATCGCAAGGCGTCGAATTCGACATGACGATGCGGCCGGTGAAGGGGATGACGCTGACCAGCGCCGTCAGCTATGTCGATGCGCGTTTCACTGATTTTCCCAACGCCGAGGGGCCGATGGGACCGCGCAACCTTTCCGGGATGCGGTTGACGGACGCACCCGAATTGTCGTTGAGCGTCGTCGGTCGGTACGAAGTGCCGATCAGCAACACGCTGAAGCTGACAGGACAGGCCGATGTGTTCTATCGGTCGTCGGTGTTTACCGAACTCACCTATGACCCCAACCTGGTGCAGGGGGCCTATACCAAGGTCAATCTGCGGGTCGGCCTTGGCCAGATCAAAAGTGGCTGGGGACTCGAGTTCTTCGTCCGCAACGTCACCGATGTGATCACCTTTGGTCGCGGCGGACGCCCGACCTTTGGCGCGGTAACGGGTGTGTTGCCGCTCGCCGGTGCGCCGTCATTCCCGGTCGGCAATACCTATATCAAGTTCACCGGCGAGCCGCGCACCTTTGGCGTGACGGCACGGTACAGCTTCTGACAACGACCGCGATCGACAGCCAACGCGGGCCGACCATATCCGCGCGCGTTGGCCTGATCGGTGCGGGCACGATTGCGGCGAGCTATGTAGACGGCCTTCGCGCTACCCCGGGTTTCGAGGTAGCGGCCGTCTGCGCCCGAAACCGGACCACAGTGGCAGATTTCGCCGCGGCCCATGACCTGTCGGCATGTACGCTGGACGGATTGCTGGCCGATCCGACAATCAATTATGTCCTGAACCTTACGCCGGCCGATGCGCACGAGAACATAACCCGCGCGTGCCTGGAGGCCGGCAAATCCGTGTATTCGGAAAAACCACTTGCTGCGTCGCTCGAAGGCGCCGATGCACTGATCGCGTTGGCGGCCGAGCGCGGACTGCTGCTGGCCTGTGCACCAGCGACATTCCTTTGGCCACCGCTTGCCACCGCCCGCCGCCTGATTTCCGAAGGTCAGCTGGGGCCAATCGCCGGCGCGCTGAGCATGCTGGTCTATCCCGGACCGGAGATTTTTCATCCGCATCCCGCCCATCTGTATGGCGTCGCTGCCGGGCCGCTGCACGATATGGGTGTGTATCAGGTGAGCGCCCTGATCGCGTTACTGGGGCCAGTGATCAATGTGGTCGGCATGGCGAGCCAGGCCTTCACCGAACGAACGATCAAGGTTGGCCCCGATGCAGGGACCAATTTCTCGGTCGAGACGCCAACCCATATCCACGCGCAGCTTTTACACGCGAGCGGTGCCATCAGCAGTATGATCGTCAGTTTCGATGGACACAGTGCGTCGCCGCCATCGCTCGAGCTGTTCGGCCGCGATGCCGGATTGAGCATCAAAAACGCACATTCGCCCGATGCGACGCTCATGCTGAAGCGGGGTGGCGAGCCTCAATCCATCCGTCTCGATGGGCCGCCTTGGTCGGTTGCGTATTCGGCGATCGGGCCGACCAGCGCATGGAACGCCTTTCAGGCCGACCAGCCAGTTCCCACAAGTGACTGGCGCGCCCGGCATGTGCTGGCTGTGTTGCTTGCGATCGAGGCATCATCCGATCGCGGGGACATGATGGTGATTGCTGGTTAATCTGGGCGATCCGCACCAAAATCCTATGATCGGTTTAGAATTCATCGCGTTTGCAGGGCGAGACCCGCCGCCCCTTGTTCTTTGATTGCTCGCCCCTCAACGCGATCCGAACTGGAGTCGGACATCGTGTTCGGGTTCCACTTTATCGACGATCTATCGAGGGCATGCCTTTCGACAGCGGTGGTCGATCCAGCGATGATGCCATCCGGCGGCGGTGGAACAGCTACGGCCAATGGAAGCACGCATGGCGCTGCAACGCTCAATCGCTGTGTTCTGGCGCAATCGCCCAGACTCTGTTCATTCGTGTGGGGATCGCCTGTTTCTCTAATCGTCAGGCGGCAATATTCCTGCGTGTTGCCGGGATCCAGTGAAGGATATGCGCCTGAATTGCCGCCATCGCCGGGTCAGCAAGGTTTTTGGTGCCATGGCGGCCATAATGATAGACCATCGCAGCGCGTCGATCGGCAGAATGATTGTCGACCGACTTGTGCAGCAAATAGCTGTGAAAAACGAGCAGATCGCCCGGCTGCATTTCGACAGGCTTGGCCTGGCTTTCGTCCACGCCCTCAATTTCCATATAGCCTTGATTGGCGCCCGGGCGCCGATCCGGCAGATGATTCTGAACCGCCAGCCGATGTGAACCGGGTAATACCGAAAGGCAGCCATTTTCGGGCGTCGCCTCGGAAATTGCCAGCCAAAGCCCGACCTGTGGTTGCTGATCAAAGTCGAAATAATAACTGTCCTGATGCCAGGGCTGGCCCCATGCTCCTGAATTTTTGAGGATGAACATCGACTGGAAGACATCGACATTACCGCCGAGAAGATCTGCCACCATATCACCGCAGCGCGCATTGACCGCGAAATCATGCGCGGGCCCGGCCAGATGCGTGTTGAACACCTTGGCGACATGATCTTCAGGCTCGATCGCGCTTTTCACCGGTTTGGCTTCAGGCTGGATCAGCAGCCCGCCGGCGGTCGCATAGGCAGGCTTACCGGCATGTGCCGAAGGCGGATCGTTGCGGATCGCTGCGATCGTGGCCTCCGCCATAGCGATGCCCACCGATGGCGGCACGAAATGGCGGATGATGAAAAAGCCATCTTGATCCCAGGCCGATCGTTGTGCGTCGGATATCATCATCGTCTCATTGTCTGACCGTTCAGTCAAATTCGTAAGGCGGCCGTGACGCGAAGGCAAGCTTGGGCTAGCCTGTGCGCATGACACTGATGAAACGGGTCAATGGCAGCGGTGCGGCATCGAATGCGAGAGGGCGCAAGGCACGCGCGGCCTTGCTAGCGGCCGCCACCCGTCTGTTCGCGGAGCGCGGCTATTCGGGCGTTTCGATTGCCGATATCGCCGCCGAAGCGGCCTTGGCCAAGCCATCGGTACTCTACCATTTCGCCGACAAGGAAAGCCTGTGGCGCGAAGCGGTCGACACGCTGTGGGCGGAGGTCGATGCCTTTTACAACGCCAACTGGCCGCATGACCTCCCCGCTGGCAAGGCGATGATTGAGGCCATTCTCCGGCTGTTCATCGAGGCAGCGCTCACCTGGCCAGCCTATGTGCGGATACCCTTTATCGAAGGGGCGACGCCCTCCTGGCGCAGCGAATGGCTCGCCGATCGGCATTTTGGCGGCCACACCCGGATCACCGATAGAATCCTGCGCGCCTGTCAGCATGCGGGTGCACTGCCTCCCGGCGATACCATTCAATATCAAACCATCCTGACAAGCAGCATCAATGTCGTGGTGTGTCAGGCGGCGATGTGGAGCCGGGCATATGGCCGGGATTTTACGGATCGGGCTTTTCTCGACGATCTGGTAAAGTTGACGTTAAAACTGACCTTTCGGTCAGATGATGTTGCAACGCCGCTAGAGCTTCGCTAGCCTGATCGAAGTCGGTAACGCGCAACGACGCGCCGGTTGATCGACGGGAGGATCAAGTGGCGGCCAACGCCCTAACGCGCAACATCGGACCGGCCCGACAATGCCCGTTATCGCCCGACCAGAAATGGTCGGCAGGATTGCGCCATGGGTAACGTCAGCACCATCGCAACCGCGATAGACATTGCCGCATCGCCCGAGCGGGTTTGGTCGGTCCTGACCGATCTTGCCAGCTATGCGGCGTGGAACCCTTATCTGGTTCGCATCGAGGGCGATGCGGTGCCCGGAACAACGATCACGGTACACGCCGTCGCGCGACCCGGCGACGATCCGATGACTCAGCCAGTCGAGATCATTTCGGTCATGTTTCCGGAGATGGCCTGGGAAGGCGGCATGGCCGACCGCTCGTTATGGAAGGGTGACCACCGATTTCGCGTCAGTGCCGATGGCGACGGAACCCGCTTTGACCATTTCGAACATTTCAGTGGCAGCCAAGCGCCACGCATTCTCGACGCCTATGCCGACATCATCCGGCAGAACTTCATTATCTTCAACGCGGCATTGAAGTCCCGGTGCGAGGCATGAGTGCCGTGGAAATTCGGCCCAGCGGTCCCAAGGCTGCGGTGCTTTATCACGGGTCGATCCATCCATCAGCAAATGCGCTGCCGATACCGCTCAACCTGGCAGAAAGGCCATGACATGACTGAATTTGCCCCTTCGAAAAACCTGACGCCGTCGCAAATTGCAACCCGGATCGATGCGATTCTGGGCGAAGCGACGCTTGCCGAAAAAGTGGGGATGATGTCGGGCAAGGGGTTTTTCGCAGCGTTCAAGGAAGACGGTGGCGTCTGGGGCGGAAGGCCGTATCGCGCGGGCGGGGGCATTGAGCGACTGGGTGTACCCGCCTTTTACTTTACCGACGGACCACGTGGCGTCGCGCGCGGCCAATCGACCTGCTTTCCCTGTACGATGGCGCGCGGCGCCAGCTTCGATGTCGACCTCGAACGGCGCATCGGCGAGGTGATGAGTATCGAAATCAGGGCACAAGGCTGCAACCTGAGCGGTGCGATATGCATCAACCTGTTGCGTCACCCCGCCTGGGGGCGCGCGCAGGAAACCTATGGCGAAGACCCCTGCCATCTCGGGGCGATGGGCGCGGCACTGGGCGTCGGTCTGCAAGCACACAATGTCTGCGCAACCGTGAAACACTATGCGCTCAACTCGATGGAGAACACGCGGTTCAAGGTTGATGTCAGCATCGACGAACGCGCGCTGCACGAGGTGTATCTGCCGCATTTCAAGACGGTGCTCGACGCTGGCGTGATGAGCGTGATGAGCAGCTACAATCAGGTGAACGGCGAGTATGCCGGCCAGAATCGCTATTTGCTGACCGATATTCTGCGCGGCGAATGGGGCTTTGGCGGTTTCGTTCACTCCGATTGGGTGATGGGCGTCTACAAAGCCTATGGCGCGGCGGCGGGCCTCGATGTCGAAAATCCCGAACCGCTTGTCTATGGCAAAAATCTGATTGCCGCCGTTGAAGCGGGAACGATTGAACCGCAGGTGATCGACACGGCCTGCCGACGCATCCTAACCACGCTGTATCGGTTCGCCTGTGCTGAGGATCCGCTGCCCGACTATCCCATCGATCTTGTCGCGGCCCCGGCGCATGTCGCGCTCGCACGCGAAGCAGCCGAGAAATCAGCCGTGTTGCTCGCCAATGACGGCATATTGCCGCTCGATCGCAGCAAAATCGGCAAGCTGGCAGTGCTGGGTCGCCTCGCTACTCTCGACAATACCGGCGACAACGGTTCCAGCCGGGTGCGCGCGCCAAGCCATGTCACCGCGCTTGCCGGTCTTACCGCCGCGCTCGGGGCTGACAGGATATGCACAGGGGACGAACATGATCTCGCCGCAGCCCGCGCCGCCTCGGCGGAGGCCGATGCGATCATTGTCGTCACGGGATATACGGCCGAGGAAGAGGGCGAGTTCATCCCTGCCGACCTGACGCTTGGCCAGGAAAACAGCTTTTCCGACGAAACATCGGCGGTGCTCGACGAGCTTAAGGCCAAGCGCCCGCCGCGCAATGCCGCAATCGGCGGCGATCGGATCGACCTTGGTTTGCCGAGCGACCAATGCGCGCTGATTAATGCCGCCGCGGCCACGGGCAAGCCCGTGATTGTCGTTATCGTTGCAGGCTCTGCGGTGCTGGTCGAGCGCTGGCATGACAAGGCCAATGCAATCCTCCAGACATTCTACAGCGGGATGGAAGGCGGCACAGCTCTCGCAAGCCTGGTGCTCGGTGACGTCAGCCCTTCCGGGCGACTGCCATTCACCGTGACACGCGATCCCCTCGACTATCCCGCATTCGACCGGGATGCGACGGCGGTCACGTATGATTACTGGCACGGCTATGCGAAGCTCGCGCGCGACGGAAAGTCGGCACGCTATCCGTTCGGCCATGGCCTGTCCTATGCCCGATTTGCGACGCGCGCGCTCACTGCACGGCAGTACGGGCCAGCCCTCGAATTCACCGTCGCCGTCACCAATATCGGACAGTGCCGGGCGGACCAGGTCGTGTTGCTTTGGGCAGAGCCGCCGGGGCACATCGACCCCTGCTGGCCGCGCCGCCTGGCCGCGTTCAGCCGTGTCAGCCTCGCCCCCGGCGAAACGAAGATCGTCCCGCTCGGCGTGTCGACCGACAATCTGCGCTGGCGCGATCCGGCGACGCATGAATGGAAACTGGAGCCCGGCCTGTGGCGCTTCGTGATCGCCGATACCGCAGAGGCCATCCCCGCCCAGATGGCAGAACTGGCGCTGTGATGGCGAATACTGCGCCACTAAGGTTGAACGCATGAGCGCCACCGCGCGGCTGCCGCATTTCCGCCGGATCGGTTACGGCGTCGGCGATATCGGCTTCAATCTCTATTTCACGACCGCCACGCTCTATCTGCTCTACTATTACACCGACATGCTCGAGCTGTCAGCCGCGACCGCAGGGTGGATTTTCGTCTCCGCGTTGATCTGGGATGCCGTCGCCGATCCGGTGATGGGCTATCTCGCCAGCCGCACGCGGAGCCAATGGGGGCGATATCGGCCATATCTGCTGTTCGGAGCGGTACCATTGGCTGCCAGCTGGGTGCTGATCTTTTTGGCCTACGGGCCTTGAGGGCAGTGCCCTCATCTTGTTTGCGCTCGCCGCCCATATGCTCTTTCGCACCGTTTAAACTATTGTTTCGATGCCCTTTCTGTCGCTGTCAGCGGCAATGACCAGCGACTCTGCAGAGCGCGGCGTACTGGCGACCATCCGTATGCTCAGCGCCACGGCAGCGTCACGCTTAAAGGCAGACGGGGGACGATACCAAACCCGGACATGGCCGGGTGTTGCCAACGCCGTGAACCGGTTTTGATCAGGATCAATGCTCGCCGGCGGTTGCGCGCGCATCCCAGGATGAACTCGGGAGGAGGGGCGCATGACCGCAATCACCTTTGGCGAAATGCCAACTACGGACGCCGTAAAACAACAGATCTACGACGAAACGATCCTGTCGCCACGATTCTACACGACGGATTTCGCCGCGCTTGATCGGATCGATGTCGAGCCGGTCCGCGCCGAATGGGAGATTCTCCTCGCCGCAATGGAGGCCGATCCAAACCGGCTCCATTTCCGGCGCCGTGAACCATTCACCGGGATCGTCGAGGCATTGGAGCCCGATGTGCGCGAGGAATTCATCGACTTCATGGTTTCATCGATGACGTCGGAATTTTCCGGCTGCATTTTCTATTCGGAGATCGCTCGCCGGACCAACAACCCGGAAATCCGGCGGCTGATGAAGTTGCTGACCCGAGACGAGAGCCGCCACGCGGGCTTCATTCGGGAAAGTCTGAAAGATGCGGGTTTGCCGATCAGCCTGTCCTTCCTGACCAAGGCCAAGAAATATCATCATTTCCAGCCCAAGTTTATCCTGTACGCGACCTATCTCTCCGAAAAGATCGGCTATGCCCGCTACATCATCATCTGCCGTCACCTGGAGCAACATCCCGAGCATCGCTTTCATCCGATTTTCGAGCGATTTGAGGAATGGTGCAACGATGAGTATCGGCACGGCGAGGCGCTCGCGCTCCTCATCCGCGCCGATCCTTCGCTGACACGCGGCATAAACCGGCTCTGGATCCGCTTCTTCCTGATCTCGGTCTATGCGACCATGTATTGCCGCGATCATATGCGCCCCGCGATGCACAGGGCCATGGGTCTCGACATTACCGACTATGATTACCGGGTGTTCGACACTTGCAGTGCGATCAGCCGGCAAATCTTCCCGATTGTGCTCGATACCGACAGCCCCCGTTTCCGAGGGGCGATGGAAGCCATGCGGCGGGCGTCGGTTCGCCTGGAGACGGCACGCCACCAGCGCGGGATTCGCCGCACCGTGGAGCGAGTGGTCGCGAGTGCATCGGCAGGCTGGGCATTTGCACGGCTGTTTCTGGTGCCCACCAAGGAAAACATCGTTCCACGCAAAGTCCTGATGCCAACAAAATGGTAGGCTCCCGACGCGCGTCCTTCTGGCGGGACAGCAAGGTCAAGCCTCGCCGCCATCACGGTCGTCGCCGTTCTTCGATGTCACCGGCATCGCTTTGACGCCGGTCAACGCCGATCGTTACCGTCTGTGGGATTACACGTGCATGTGGCCTTATCATTCCGATCTGCTCGCAACGCCCGTACCGCGCTATACGAGCTTTCCGACCGCTGCCGAGTTTCAGGACTCGGTAGGTCCGCCGCAAATGGCACAGGCGCTCGCAACGGTGAGAGATGACGAGGCGCTCTCGCTTTACCTCCACATTCCCTATTGCGGAGAGCTGTGCTGGTATTGCGGATGCAACACCGGGGTCGCCAACCGCACCAGCCGAGTGCAGGCCTATCTGCTGCGCCTGATCGAGGAGATTGATTTGGTCGCATTCGCGCTCGGTGGGCGCGGCAGGGTGCAGCGGATCGCCTGGGGTGGCGGAAGTCCCAACGCGCTGGCACCCGGGGATTTCGATACCGTGATGCAGCGGCTCGCCCGCGTGTTCCATCTCGATGATCCAGTCGTGTCGGTGGAAATCGATCCGCGGGGATTTGATAAGCGCTGGGCCGACACGCTTGGCCGTAACCGCGTCACCCGGGTCAGCCTTGGCGTGCAGACATTCGATCCCCAGATCCAGGCTGCCATCGGCCGGGTTCAGCCGACCGCGATGATCGCTGAAACCGTCGGGCTCCTGCGCGGCGCCGGCGTCAGTTCGATCAACTTTGATCTCATGTACGGCCTGCCATTTCAGACCGTCGACCGATTGGCCGAGACGATCGACACGGCATTGACGATGCGCCCGGATCGGCTGGCGGTGTTCGGCTATGCGCACGTACCTCATCTGATTGCGCGGCAACGTCAGATCGACGATTCCGCGCTGCCCGATGGCTTTGCCCGTTTTGCCCAGGCCGATTTTGCCTATGAACGGTTGACGCGGGACGGATATACTTCGGTTGGCTTCGATCATTTTGCGCTGCCATCCGATGCCATCGCCCAAGCCGTGACAAGTGGTAGGCTGCGCCGCAACTTTCAGGGCTTTACGGAGGATCCCGCCGATATTCTGGTCGGCCTGGGCGCATCGGCGATCAGCCAGTTTCCCGGATGGCTGATCCAGAATGAAAAAAATGCGGGGCGTTATCATTTGCGCGTCGCCAACGGCCAGTTCGCCGCCGCGCGCGGCTGGATACGATCGGCGGGTGATCAGGCGATCGGCCATGCGATCGAACAACTGCTTTGCCAGGGGTCGGCCGATCTGTCGAACCTGGCCAATCGTGCCGACATCCGGTCGCGGCTGGCGCGGTATGTGACGGCAGGGCTGGCTGCATGGCTGGGGGGCCGATTGGTTATCAATCCCTGCGGGCTACCCTATGCACGCACGATTGCGGCGGCGCTCGATCCCTATCGTCATGATGCATCGACAACGTTTAGCAGCGCGATCTGACATGCGCATCGGGACCACGCTTGCGATCATCGGCACCCTTGGCATCGCACTGTCGGGAACGGCGATGCCGACCGGCAGCCGCCTAGCGCTGATGACAGCGATCTGCGGTGATCCGACCCGCCTGATCCGCATACCCGTTGAACGCGATGACGGTCCCAGAGACGACTGCCCGTCGGCGTGCCACGCCATCTGCGCCCGACGCGCGTACGGGGAAAGCGACGAATAAATGCGCTACGGCTTGACGAGTGGCCCCGGCTAGGCGCTATCAGCCCTGCCGACCACCAATCACGGCGACAGGGTTCGGCACCGGAAGCTGTCAATGATCTCGCCAAGTGTTTGTACCGACTGCTCTGTTCGCGATCGCGCACTGTGCGGTGCGTTGAGCAATGAAGAGCTCGTCGCGCTCAACAGCATCGGCCAGCGCCGAACGGTGGCGCGTGGTGAAACACTGATCTGGTCAGGCGATGACAGCGTAATCTGCGCCAATTTGCTCGATGGGATCATGAAACTGTCGGCGTCGACCAGCGACGGGCGCGAGCAGATGGTCGGGTTGCTCTATCCCTCTGACTTTGTCGGCCGTCTCTATGCCGATCAAGCCGGGTTTACCGTAACGGCGCTGACCGATGCCGAGTTATGCGTGTTTCCCCGCGCCCAGTTCGAAACCGTGCTGCACGACCATGTGCGGATGGAGCGCCTGTTGCTGCAGCGCACTTTTTCAGCGCTGGAGGATGCCCGCGGCCGAATGCTTACCCTGGCACGCCGATCAGCCGAAGAACGCGTGGCAGAATTTCTGCTCGATATGGCGGATCGTATCGGCAATGCCGGGTGTCAGGCAGTCGAGATGGGCCCCCTCACCTTTGATTTGCCGCTGACACGGGGGCAAATTGCGGAATTGCTGGGATTGACGATTGAAACCGTCAGCCGACAGCTGACGCGACTGAAAGCCGCCGGCATCATTGCCCTGCCGAGCCTCCGGTCGGTCACCATTCGCGATCGTAAGGCGCTCAAGGCGCGCGCAGAGGCCGAGGCGTAACGCGCCGTCGATCGTTGCAAATCATCAGCATGGATGGGACTGGCTGCGCGCGCCGCTGGCGGCATTGCATGCGTTGCAGGCGTTAATTCGACGCGCGCTGATCGTCGATTGTTGCGACAGTGATCGCGTCACGCGGTCCATCATCATCGATCAAAATCCTGAGGGCAGCACCATCGAGATCCTCGAACTGCCCTGATCGTGCCGCCCAGAAAAATGCGGCCAGTCCTGCCAAGCCCAGGCCGAGTGCGACGGGGAGCAGAACGGCAAGGCCGGTCATGCAGCGGCACTGCGCAGGCGCAGAGCGTTAGCGACGACGATCAGCGATGATCCCGACATGGCGAGAGCAGCGACGAGCGGGGTGACATATCCCATGATCGCAAGCGGCACCGCGAGGACATTATAGCCGATCGCGAATGCGAAATTCTGGCGCACCACTGTCATTGTTCGGCGGGCGGCAATGATGGCTGTGGGGACGGGTTTAAGCTCGTCGCCGAAAAAGACGAGATCGGCGGCGAGCTGGCCGACATCGCTGGCGGTCGCCGGTGCCATCGCGACATGCGCGCGTTTCAACGCTGGGCCGTCGTTCAGCCCGTCACCAACCATGAGTACGCGCTTGCCGACCACAGCCTGTCGTTCGATGAAGGCGAACTTGTCGGCCGGCGAAAGTCCCGACATACCCATGATGCCGATCCGCGCCGCGAGCGCTGCCACCGGCGCGAACCGATCGCCCGACAGCATCATCGGCGCAAAGCCCAGCGCCTTCAGTCGCGTCATCACCTGCGGTGCATCGCTGCGCATCGTATCGGCAAACTGGATCAGCCGGGCGGGGCGCGCGCCCCATTGGAAGGCGGTCGCGACCTGATCGCCGTCCACAGCCGCACCGACCCAGTCGGGGCGACCCAGCCGGGCGCGTTCGCCGCCAATCATCGCTTCAACGCCAAGTCCCGGTTGTTCGGTGATACCCGTCATCGAAACCGCGGTTGCCTGGCCGATGGCATCACGTACCGCCTTTGAAAGCGGGTGGCGGCTCGCCTGGGCAAGCGCCATCAAGGCACTTCGTTCAGCCGGATCATCCGGCAGGCCCGCAATCGGCTTCAGCCCGGCAAGCGTAATCGTACCGGTTTTGTCGAACAACACCGTATCGATCTCGACCAGTCGTTCGAGCGCCGAGCCGTCCCTGATCAGCACGCCAGCGCGCATCAACGCGCCGGCGGCCACCACCTGAGCAATCGGCACGGCAAGCCCGAGCGCGCAGGGGCAGGTGATGATGAGCACCGCCACCGCGATCATCACCGATTGATGGATACTCGCCCCCGCCAGCATCCAGCCGACAAAACTCATCGCTGCAAGACTATGGACCGCCGGCGCATAGAACCGCGAGGCGCGATCGGCGATGCGGACATAACGCGATTTGCCCTGCCCCGCGCTTTCCATCAGCCGTGCGATTTCGGCGATGACCGTATCCTGCCCGATCGCGGTGATCCGCACCGTCAGCGGCGCATCGAGCGCAATCGTGCCTGCCAGCACCGCGTCCCCCGATCTTACGCGCTCTGGCACGCTCTCGCCCGTCACGAGCGCGCGATCGACATGGCCGCTACCGGTCTCGACGATGCCGTCGATGCCGATCCGCTCGCCCACTGCCACCAGTACGCGCATGTTGGGCGCAAGTTCGGCCGCCAGTCGCGTCTCGGTCGTGCCATCGGGTCGGAGCACCTGCACCTCGGTGGGCAGGCGTTTCAGCAGCGCCGTGACTCCGTCGGAAGCGCGCGCGCGCATCATGCTGTCCAGAAACCGCCCGGCGAGCAGGAAGAACAGCAGCATGATCGCGCCATCGAAATAGGCGTGCGCGCCGCCGGTCGCGGTCTCGTAGAGACTCATCGCGGTGGTGAGGATGACGCCGATCGAGATCGGCACGTCCATATTGGTATGGCCATGGCTCAGCACCCGCCAGGCGCTGACGAAGAACGGTCGCCCGGCATAGGCAATCGCCGGCACCGCGATGAGCGCGGACAGCCAGTGGAACATCTGGCGGGTCGCGCCTTCGGCCCCCGACCAGATCGATACCGACAGCAGCATGACGTTCATCGCAGCAAAGCCCGCGACAGCGAGTGCCTTCATGAGTGCGCGGCTTTCGTCATGCACGCCGCGCGCATCGCTTTCGCGCATCAGGTGGGTGGGAAAGCCGAGCCGTTCGATCACCTGGGCGATGGCGTCGGTGGGCACATCGCTACCGTGCTGGACGACCACAAGATGCGCGCTGAAATTGACCCGGGCGGCGGCAACGCCACTCAACTTGCCGAGCGCGCCTTCGATCCGGGCGATGCAGCCTGCGCAGTGCATGCCCTCGACGGCAAAACGCGTTTCTACCATCGGCGCGGCAGTGGAGCGGGCAGTGAGGGCATTCATGCCCGTACATCCTGCTCGAAGCGGGCAGTCTTGCCGTTCGCGGTCAGCACAATCCGGAGTTTCCAGCGACCTGCCGGCAGGGGCGCATCCGCCACGAAGCCGGTTGGCGTGGCGTGCATCGCGACCGAGCGATCAGCCATGCGGCCGAGCGGATGCCGCGCGGCAACGGTCATTTGGCCGCCAATCAGCGCCCCTTGCGCGTCCGTGGCGGCGATCCGGAGCCGCCCGGTGGCGTCGATGCCCGGCACCACCTGCCAGCCGAGCTTGTCCTGTTCGCGGGCATCCGCCAACCAGCCATTGAATCGCTGGCTCGCGACATAGCTGTTCTCGACCACCACCCCGCCAAAGGTGCCGACGGCAACGCGCGCCATCGTGAAGTTGACCGCGATGATCACCCCGAAAAACGCGACCATGATCGCCAGCATGTGCCGGCCGGTAAAAGGGCGGGTCATTCGTCATCCTCTTCGGTTTCAGGCCGGTCGAAACGCGTCGTGTGGGTGGCGGTGCCGCCCTCGGCATCGAGCGCGCGGACGGTGAAACTGATCTCCGTGTGTTCCGAGCCAGGCGCGGGGGCAGCAACGAACACTTGCACCGCGCGAATCTGATCGGCATCGACGCGCAGCCGCATCGATGTCGCGGCCTGTTTGCGATCGCCGCCTTCGCCCCAGAGAGCGGCCCGGTTCAGCCCCGCAACGGCGATCTCCACGTCGCGTGGGCGCTGTTCCATGTTGCGGACCTTGATCAGATAGCTGTTGCGGATCGCCCCATCGGACAAGCGCACCCATTGCGGGTTGCGGCTTTGTGTTACCGACAGATCGAGCCGGTTGCGGTTACCAAGCGCGAACAGCATGGCGAGGCCAATCGCGGCCCAGACGCAAAAATACAGGATCGTGCGCGGCTTCAGCAGCTGGCGGATGGCACCGATCGGCTGGCCGCCCTTCCGCGCGATCGTGGCATCGGCCTCTGTGGTGTAGCCGATCAGTTTCAGCGGACGATCGACCTTGGTCATGATCTCGTCGCAGGCATCGATGCACAGCCCGCAGGTGATGCAGCCGATCTGCGAACCCTCGCGAATGTCGATGCCGGTCGGGCAAGCGGCGACACAGGCGTTGCAATCGATGCAATCGCCGATCCGCGTGTCCGGCTCGGTCGCCAGTTCGGTCAGGTCATGCGTGCGCTTCAACCCGCGCGTGCGTGGTTCGCCGCGCCAGTCCTTATAGGTGACGGCAAGCGACTGCTCATCCATCATCGCCGCCTGAATGCGCGGCCAGGGGCACATGTAAACGCAGACCTGCTCGCGCATCAGCCCGCCAAGCGTATAGGTGGTGAAGGTCAACACACCGATCGTGGCATAGGCAATGAAGGGCGCGTCGCCGATGACCAGCGATCTTGCCAGCGTCGGCGCATCGGCGAAGTAGAAAATCCACGCCCCCCCGGTCGCCATCGCGATTAACAGCCAGGCACCGTGCTTGGTCATCCTCTTGGCGATCTTGGATGGCCCCCAGGGGGCCTTGAGCAGCCGAAACTGCGCGTTGCGATCACCGTCGATCAGCCGCTCAACATGGACGAACAAATCGGTCCACACCGTTTGGGGGCAGGCGTAGCCGCACCAGGCGCGCCCCACCGCCGAGGTGACGAGGAAGAGCCCGATCCCCGCCATGATCAACATGCCGGCGACATAATAGAATTCGTGCGGCCAGATCTCGATCGCGAAGAGGTAGAAGCGGCGATTGGCGATATCGACCAGCGCCGCCTGATGTGGGGCATAGGGGCCGCGATCCCAGCGTATCCAGGGCGTCACGTAATAGATCAGCAGCGTCACCGCCATGATCGCCCATTTCAGCCGCCGGAACGATCCATGGACGGCTTTGGGGAAAATCTTGCGGCGCGCCTCGAAAAACGGCTCCTGATGGATCAGGTCATTGGGGTGGGACATTGGCCGCTGTCTGCTGAAGGACGGGCTCGGGGGGTGCTGGCGGCTTTTCGCCGCCGCCGAGGGAGTGGACATAAGTGGCGAGCATCTTGATCGTCACCGGATCGAGCCGGGTGTTCCATGCCGGCATGATGCCATAACGGGCATTGGCGATGGTGGTGGTCAGTGTCGCGCGGTCGCCGCCGTACAACCAAATGCCGTCGGTCAGGTTTGGCGCGCCTACGGCACGCCCGCCCTTGGCGTTCTCGCCGTGGCAGACAGCGCAATTGACCGTGAACAGCGCCCGGCCGCGACCTGCCGACGCCGTCATCGGCTCCTGCTGCGAAATGGCGCGGACATAGGAAACGACATCGTCGATCTGCGGTGTGGTGAGGATGCCATCCTTCCCAAAGGCGGGCATTTGCGACATTCGCGTCGCGTCGTCGCCGGGTTGGCGAATCCCGTGGGTCAGAGTCTGCTCGATCGTGGAGAGATCACCGCCCCAGATCCAGTCATCGTCATTCAGGTTTGGATAGCCCTTGCTGCCCGCCGCGCCGGCGCCATGGCACTGAACGCAATTGACCTTGAATGCAGCGCGCCCGCCTTCTTCGGCAGCGTGCAGCAATGCCGGTTTGGCAGCGATCTGGTCGATCGGGGTCGCCGCTATCGCAGCCAGCATCGGCCCCTTGCGCTTCAGGTCGGCGCGCAATTCATCGGCGAGGTCGCCATGGCTCGACCAGCCGAGCACACCCTTGGTGGCCCGGTCCGCCAGCGGAATCGCTGGATAAAGCACGACATAAATGATCGCAAAGACGATCGTGCCGTAAAGGATGTAGAGCCACCAGCGCGGCATGGGCGTGTCGAGTTCCTCGATCCCGTCCCATTCATGGCCGACAAAGTCGGTGCCGGTGGCGGCATCAACGCGTTTGCGATCATCAGCCATTGGCCCGTTCCCCATCTTGCAGATCGTCTTCCAGGATCATCGTGGCGGCGCGGGCATGCGCGGCGCGGGCGCGGGGCAGGAAGGTCCAGCCGACAAAGGTCAGGAACATCACCGTCATCGCGACCAGCCCCCAGCTGTCAGCGAAATGGCGGAGCACATCATAGCTCATTTGCGTTGCTCCTGCGCCTGGGCCGCCTTGAAATCGACCAAGGTGCCAAGCCCTTGCAGATAGGCGATCAACGCATCCATTTCGGTGACCCGGGCTGGATTGCCGTCGTAATCGCGTGCCTGAGCCTTGGGGTAGCGCTTCAGCAGCGCGGCCGTATCGCCCTCACCGGTCGCCTGCGCGGTGAAATCGGCGGTCGCCTGGGCGATATGCTCTGCCGAATAGGGCACGCCGACGCGGCTGAGCGCGGTCAGGTTCGCCCCGATCGTTTTCCCGTCGATCTCGCGATCGGCCAGAAAAGCATAGGGCGGCATGATCGATTCAGGCACCACCGATCGTGGATCGCGCAGGTGCTGGTTGTGCCATTCATCCGAATAACGACCGCCGACGCGCGCCAGATCGGGGCCGGTGCGCTTCGATCCCCATTGGAACGGGTGATCATACATGCTCTCCGCGGCCA
>CAZWAL010000016.1:0-28030 GCA_964631905.1 uncultured Stakelama sp. | reverse complement strand
GGCGCGCGGTGGAAGCGATCACCACTGCCGCGCGCACGCGATCAGGAAAAGTCGCCGGCCAGCTGAGCGCCTGCATGCCCCCCATCGATCCGCCGACCACCGCGCGCAGCACACCCACGCCCAAATGATCAAGCAGCATCGCCTGCGCGCGCACCATGTCTCGGATGGTGATGACGGGAAAGCTCATCCCCCAGGGCTTGCCGGTCGCGGGATTGGTGCTCGCGGGGCCGGACGATCCCATGCAGCTGCCCAGCACATTGGCGCAGATGATGAAGTGCCGTGCCGGATCGATCGGCTTGCCTGCGCCCACCATCCGCGTCCACCAGCCGGGCTTGCCGGTGATGGGGTGGTCGCTCGCAACGTGCTGATCACCCGTCAGCGCATGGCAGATGAGGACGGCGTTGGCCCCCTCCGCGTCGAGCGTGCCATAGGTTTCATAGGCGATATCGACGGGCGACAGCAGATTGCCGCCGTCGAGCCGCAAGGGCCCCGGCAAAGTGATCGACCGGCTGAGCCCGAAACGCGCATCATGCTCCATGCCCGGGCGCTAGGGCCGGGGCGTTCGCCTTGTCAATGTCGGGTGCCGGGGGCTATGCGCCGGGAATGACTGCACCTGTTCCCAAAGATTGGGTCATGGCCATCGCGCCCTATGTCCCCGGCCGATCGACCGCTGATGACGGGCGCAAGCTCGTCAAGCTTTCCGCAAACGAAAACCCGCTGGGCACCAGCCCGCATGCGCGCGCCGCCTTCAATGCCGGCCACGCCTCGCTCGATCGCTACCCTGATCCCGGCGCGACGATCTTGCGCGAAGCCGTGGCCGACACTTATGGTCTTGATCCACTCCGCGTGATTTACGGCACCGGATCCGACGATGTGCTGCATCTGGCCGCCGGCGCCTTTGCCGGGCCGGGCGATGAAGTGATCTTCGTTCATTACGGCTTTGCCGTGTATGAGATTGCCGCACGGCGGGTGGGGGCAACCCCGGTCATCGCGCCGGACAAGGATTATGCGACCGATGTCGACGCGATCCTCGCCTGTATTACCGATCGCACCCGGATCATCTTCCTTGCCAACCCCAACAACCCGACCGGCACCTTCACCCCGCGCGCCGAAATCGCCCGGCTGCATGCCGCGCTTCCCCGGCATGTGTTGCTGGTAATCGATCAGGCCTATGCCGAATATATCGAGCCCGAGGACGATGATGCCGGGCTCGCGCTGGCGATGACCGAGCCCAATGTGCTGATCACGCGGACCTTCTCCAAAATCTATGGACTGGCGGCGGAACGGATCGGCTGGGGCTATGGCGCACCACCGCTGATCGAAGCGATGCATCGCATCCGCCTGCCCTTCAACGTGACGACGGCGGGACAATTGGCAGCGGTGGCAGCGCTGGGCGATCAGGATTTCGTGGCATCGACCCGCGCGCATAATGCGCAGTGGCGCAGCTGGCTGGAGGGCGAAATCGCGTCAATGGGCAATCACGGCCTGCGGGCGGTGCCGTCGAAGGCCAATTTCTTGCTGGTGCTGTTCGAAGGCGCGGTGACGGCGGAGGCGGCGTATAAAGGCTTGATGGAGCGTGGCTATATCGTTCGCTGGCTGCCGGGGCAGGGCCTGCCGCACGGGCTGCGGATGACGATCGGCACCGAGGACGAGACGCGCGGGCTGGCCGCCGCGCTCCGTGACATCATCGAGCCTGCCGCCTGATGCTGCCGTTTGCGCGCGTCACCATTATCGGGCTTGGCCTGATCGGTTCGTCGATCGCGCATGCGGTGCGCGCGAACATGCCGACGGTGCGCCTGACCGGGCACGATGCCGACCCGGATGTGCGCGCCGCCGCCGATCGGCTGATGCTGTGCGATGATGTTGCCGACAGTGCCGGCGCGGCGGTGATTGATGCTGATCTGGTGATCCTGTGCGTGCCGGTAGGGGCGATGGCCGCCGCTGCAATCGCTTTTCGCGACGACCTGCCTGCCGACGCCATCGTCAGCGATGTCGGCAGCTGCAAGGAAGAGGTCGCGCGGGTGTTGGTCGAGGCGCTACCCGGCGCCACCATCGTGCCCGCGCACCCGGTTGCCGGTACCGAGCGCTCAGGCCCCGACGCGGGCTTTGCGACGCTGTTTCAGGGTCGCTGGTGCATCATCACGCCGATCGCAGGGATGCCCGACGCAGCGACCGAACGCGTCAGCGATTTCTGGCGCAAGCTGGGGGCAGACGTTGACCTGATGGCGCCTGATCATCACGACCGGGTGCTCGCCGTCACAAGCCATCTGCCCCATCTGATCGCCTACACGATCGTTGGTACCGCTTCCGATCTTGAGGAAGTGACTCAATCGGAAGTGATCAAATATTCGGCCGGTGGTTTTCGTGATTTCACCCGCATTGCCGCATCCGACCCGACAATGTGGCGTGACGTATTCCTGTCGAACCGCGAAGCGGTGCTGGACATGCTACAACGCTTTTCGGAAGACTTGTCATCGCTGCAAAGAGCCATCCGTTGGGGCAAGGGCGATGAGTTGTTCGACCTGTTCACCCGTACCCGCGCCGTGCGCCGGAGCATCATCGAACAGGGTCAGGATGATGCCGCCCCCGACTTCGGGCGATCGCACGAATAGCGCTATTCCAGCACGTTGATCGCCGCGTGCACCCGCGCTTCGATTTCCTCACGCGACAACTTCGGCGGGATGCGTTCACCGAACAGGAAGGTGACGACACCGGGGCGTTTCGGCCCCTTTTTCGGCCACACCGCGCCTGAATCGATCGCGATCGGCACGACCGGCAAGCCAAGCACACGGTACAAGCCGGCAAATCCCGATTTGAGCGGCGGGGTTTCCCCCTGCGCCACGCGCGTACCCTCAGGGAAGATGATCACCGACCGCCCCTGCGCCAGCGCTTGTCTTGCCTCGCGCATCATCTGGCGAAGCGCCGCGGCGTTGCTGTCACGATCGACGACGATCGCGCCGTAATGCTGGACTGCCCAGCCCCAGATCGGGATGGAGGCCAGTTCGCGCTTGATGACGAACACCGGATTGCCCAGCGCCCGGCACAGTTCCAGCGTTTCCAGCATTGCATGATGCTTCGCGGCATAAAAAACCGGTTCGCTCGCAACCTGGCCGACATAGCGCGTTGTGATGCCGAGCGTGAAACGCAACACGAAGCGGTGAAAACGTGACCATAGGTGCACATTGGCAATAAACGCCCGCTGCCCGAACAGGGCGCTGATCGGCGTCGCCACCACGATCGGCACGGAACCGAGATAAAACACCAGCACGAACAGCCAGCTACGCAGCCGATTGATCATCCACCAATCCCTAGCCACAGCGCGGCACGGCGGACGAGATATTTGTTATATTCTGCCAGCAGCAGCAGAAATCGCGGGGCCCCCGGCACACCATCACCCTCGACGCGGATCGCCGGGCCAAGCGCATGGGTCAGCTCCAGCCGGGCGCGACGCAAATGCCAGTCGGCGGTGACGAGGCGTACTGATTTATAGCCGTGTCTGCGCACCCAATCGCGCGTTTCCTCTGCATTGGACCGGGTATCGACGGCCTCGCGCCCCAGATCGATGCAGCACGCGAACAGCGCGGGTGACGTGCGATATTCGGTGGCGAGATCGACGGGGCGTACGCCTGTTGCCACCCCCGTCACCAGCATTCGCCGGGCCGCACCCGCCTGCATCAGCGCAATGCCGCGATCGATCCGCCCCGGGCCACCCGTCGGCACGACGATCGCATCGGTTCGTTGATTGTCGAGCGGCCCTGGCAGAAAGGCCATGAACCAAGCAAAGCCGAGCAGCCACGCGATCGCTGCGATTCCCAGAACACGCCGGATCAAAGGAACTGCCTCAGCGCACCAAGAACCGCATAGCGTGCCGCCACCGTCGCGAGCAGTGCGAACAAAATCGGCAGTCCGGCGAGCAACACCCAGTCCCGCTCACTCAGCGCAATACCGCTCACCAGATCGGAACCAAGCCCCGATAACTGACTGCCGATCAGCGCGATCGTGATCATCGCGAGCACGGTGCCTGTCACCCCGCCATAAAGCGTATCGAGCGCGATCCGGCGCTGGAACAGGCGCGCGACCTGCATATCGGTCGATCCGAGCATGTGCATCACTTCGATCGTGTCGCGGTGGGTATCGAGACCCGCCCGCCCGACCAGAATGACCACCGCCGCGGTTGCGCCAGCCATCAACAGTACCAGCCCCGCCGCCAGCCCGATCATCAGCTGCATGAAATTGCTGACCGGGGACATCCAGCTTTCATGACGATCAATCCTGGCGGTCGGCACAATTGCGCGCACCGCGCTCGTCAGCCGCGCAACGGCATTGTCGCTGCCGCCCTGCATTTGCACATCGATCATCGCCGGGACGGGCAAATCAGGATCGGCACCATCTTCCCCCAGCCAGGGGCGCAACAGCGCGGTCAGCTGATCGCGATCGACCGGCTCCGCGCGCGCCACGCCCGGCGTCTGGCGGATGGCCGCAAGCGCGGCAGCGGCGTCGCGCTCGCGCGCGCCTTCATTGGCCTCAACGATCTGCACCGTCAGCCGCCCGGCAATCTGGCGATCGAGCAATGTCGCGGCCGCCAGCGTCCCGAGCCCGAAGGCAGCCGCCAGCACCGTCAGAAACAGCATGATCGCCATGATCCAGATCATCGACCGGGTCCGCCGGCTTTCATCGAGCAGGCGGCGATCGGCGGCAGGCGTGATGATGCGCATCTTCATGGCCATCAGATCATGCCTGCCCGCCGGGCGGATGGCGCAGCGACCCCGTCGGATCAAGCAGGCGCCCGGCATCGAGTCGCATCATATGCGCATTGGGGATGCGACCGAGCAGGTGAAAATCATGCGTCGCCACCACCACGGTCGTCCCCAGCCGGTTCAGGCTGTCGAACAGATGCAGCAGCCGTTCCGCCATATCGGGATCGACGTTGCCGGTCGGCTCGTCGGCCACCAGGATTTCCGGCCGCCCGATCACGGCGCGCGCAATCGCCACGCGCTGCTGCTCACCACCCGACAAGGTCGGCGGTTTGGCCTCGACCCGGTCCGAAAGCCCGACCCAGGCGAGCATTTCCCTGACGGGTGCCTCCACATCAGCCTCCGGCACGCCAGACACCCGCAGCGGCAGCGCGATGTTGTCATAGGCGGAAAGATGCGCAAGCAGGCGGAAGTCTTGAAACACCACGCCGATGCGACGGCGAAATCCTGGCAGGCGATCGCGCGGCAAGGTGACGGCATCCTCGCCGAACAAGCGGATCGAGCCGCGGCTCGGGCGCTGCGACAGATAAAGCAGCTTCAACAGTGACGTCTTGCCGGCACCCGATGCGCCGGTGAGAAAATAAAATGCGCCGCTCGACAACGTGAAGCTGACATCGGACAGGGTTTCCTGCCCGGTGCCATAGCGAAGCCCGACATTGTCGAATTGAACGATGTTCGCCATGGCGGCGCGGTTTCCGCTTTCGATGGTTGGTTCGGTCCGCTGCAGCCATCGCACGCCCGGGCGGGCGGCTCAAGCAAACACGCCATGACTGGCTGGATACGCGCCCACACACCCCGCGCAACATGCAGTCGACTCTTGCCACCAGCGCCAGCAACGTGCTTAGATTCGGGTAGCGGTGTGACCGCATCAGAGCTGAACGAAAAACCGTGCCATGATCCTGGAATGCACCGAATGCCGGACGCGTTATCTGGTTCCCGATACAGCCATCGGGGCAGACGGACGCACGGTGCGCTGCGCCAGTTGCAAGCATAGCTGGTTCCAGCCTCCGCCACCGCTCGATCTTGTCGCGCGCGCCGAGGCGATGCATGACGCACCCTCGGCCCCACCGCCGGTCGCACCAGCCCGCGCCGTACCTACGACAGCATCGATCCGTCCGGCATCTGCGGCAGACAGTAATGATTTTGATGCCTTCGCGCATCGAGCGCCTTTTCGCCCGCGCCGCAATCCGGCCCGGCGGCAGACTGTTGCGGCAATCGCTGCTGGTGGTACCATGCTGGCTGGCGTGGTGGGCATCCTTTATTCGGGAGCACCGGGCTTTGCGACGCAGCTTGGCCTGTCGCAAACGGTGAAGAACGATCCGCTGGTGATCGAGCAATATCCGATCGACCGGCGCGATCTGCCGACGGGCACCGAATTGTTCGCGGTCAGCGGGCGCATCATCAATACATCGAACACGCGCCAGGCCGTGCCCGATATTCGTGCCGAATTGCGCGACGGCACGGCGATCAATTCGCGGATCGTGTTCAGCTGGACGATCACCCCGGAACAGCGAACCCTCGCGCCGGGCGCATCGATCGAATTCAACAGCGCGCAAACCGATGTGCCCGCCAATTCGAAGCGGCTCGACTTTACGTTTGAGCGCGGACCCGTCGGCTGATCCCATAGAATCGGGCACCGTGCAGCAGGGCTGCCGTCAGCATCCCGATGCCTGAGGCGAGCACCAATCCCATTGCGCCCCAGCCGCTGTTCACCAGCCAAAGCCCCAAGCCGCCGGTGACGATGAAATAGGCGATGATGCTGTTGACGCCCGCGATCACCTGGTCACCCAGTGACCGAAGGGCATAGACGAGCACCACCTGTGCGCTGTCGAACACGATAAACGGTGCCCAAATCGGCAGCATCGCCAGCGCGGTCGCGTGAACCGCTGAGGTTGCCGGAAACAGACCGGTGATGGGCCCGGCACCGATAATCAGCACCGCCGCCAGAATGCCGGTCACCGCTACGGTAATCCACACGGCGATCAGGGAGCGCGCGATAGCAGCGGCGCGTTTGCCCTCCCCCACCGCATTGCCTGCCCGAACACCCGCTGCCGATCCGAGTCCCATCGCGACAGAGAAGGTGACGTTGTGAATCGCGAACACGATCTGGAATGCGTGTGCGGTCGCATCGCCCAGCTGTGTCGACAACGCGATCAGCACGGCAAACCCTGCAAGTTCAAGGCTGGAGGCGATCGCGGGCACCACCCCGAACAGGAACAATCGCCCCACCGCACCAGCTATGCCTGCCCAGGCCGCTACGCCGAAATCACGCACACCGCGCGCCACCGCTGAGGGGAGCGTCCACACCGCGATCATCAATCCCGCTGCGCCAAACGCATAGGCAATCGCCGTTGCCAGCACCGCCCCAAGCGCGCCGAGCGTCGGCAGCCCGAGATGACCGCCGGACAAGGCCCAGGCGAGCACGGCGTTGAACGGCAGGATTGAAAAATTGACGACCGTCACGCGACCGGGGCGGCTTACCCCTTCGAGGAAAAAGCTGATCGCGATGATGATCAGCCCCAAGGGAAAGGAAAGCGCCAGCACCTGCACGACCGGAACGGTATCGGCGATCAGTGCGGGAGCGACCCCCAGCCCGGCAAGCAGCTGGGCGGCGAACAGATACATGGACAGCCCCATCGCGCCGCCAACGGCAAGCGCGAGCGCGATCCCTTCGCGCAGCACCCGGCCCGTGGCGGGCAAATCGCCGGCGCCGTCTGCCCGCGATGCGAACACGAGAATGCCCGACAGGCAGCCAAGCCCGGCAACAATCGTGATGAAGCTGAGCGTGCGGCTGGCGGCCAGAATCGCGACCTGATCGGTACTGACTAGGCCCACCACGGCAACATCGGTAACGTGCAGCAGCGTCCAGTTCAGGCTGGTCATGATCACCGGCCAGGCGAGCGACAACAGGCGGCGCGTTTCGTTGGGGAGGCGATCGGCGCTGGTCATCCGCGCCCCTCTAGGCGGTCGGGCGATCGACCGGAAGCCTATGTGGGCAAGAATTAGGCAACGCGGCATCCGCGATATGACGCTTGTAAGCCCCGACCTGCTTTGCTACGGCCCAGCGCCTACCGGCAGCCGGGCCCCATGTTACACCATGGGTCGGCAGCGTTTCACGTGCGGCCGTGGCGGAACTGGTAGACGCGCAACGTTGAGGTCGTTGTGGGCGAAAGCCCGTGGAAGTTCGAGTCTTCTCGGCCGCACCATTTTTCCCGCAAGATTTGCTTGCACATTGTAACGGGGCAGGCCGTTACAGGCCGAGATCGGTAAGCCCCGGATGGTCAGCCGGGCGCGCGCCTAACGGCCAGCGGAACAGCCGTTGCGCTTCGGTAATGGCGACATCGTTCACCGATGCTTCGCGCCGCACCATCAGGCCGCTGGCGTCGAACGCCCATTGTTCATTGCCGTGGCTGCGCCACCACGCACCATCACCGTCATGCCATTCATAGACGAAGCGCACCGCGATGCGGTGGTCAGTGAATGCCCAGACTTCCTTGACCAGCCGATAGTCGTGCTCGACCGCCCATTTTCGCGTCAGAAAATCGACGATGGCAGCACGACCGCTGAAGAAATCGGATCGGGTACGCCACCAGCTATCCTCGCTATAGGCAAGCGCGACGCGTGCGGGATCGCGACTGTTCCACGCATCCTCGGCCAATCGCGCCTTTTGTGCGGCGGTGTCGGCAGTGAAGGGGGGCAAGGGCGGGCGAGACATCGCGATTCTCCTGAGGCGCGACATCATCCTATAGCGCTTGGCGAACGCGCAGAATGCGCGATAATCGGAACAGATTATTGCGCGGGGAGAATGCAATGGACCAGTTGCACGCGATGCGGGTATTCGTGAAGGCGGCCGATGCCGGTGGCTTTGCCGCCGCCGCGCGCGCGCTCAACATGAGCCCGCCTGCTGTAACGCGCGCCATCGCGACACTGGAAGCGCATATTGGCGCACGGCTATTCACCCGCACAACCCGGGCGATCAAACTGACCGAGATCGGCCAGCGTTACCGTGACGATTGTCACCGTATCCTGGCCGATCTGGCGGAGGCGGAAGAGGCCGCCGCCGGTCGCTATGCCAACCCCAGCGGGCGGCTGGTGGTGACCGCGCCAACGTTGTTCGGGCAATATTATGTGATGCCGATCGTGATGGCCTATCTCGACGCGCACGCGGCGGTGCAGGCGCAAGCGCTGTTTGTCGATCGGGTGACCAATATCGTCGAGGAGGGGATCGACGTTGCCATTCGCATCGGCAACCTGCCCGATTCGAGCCATAGTGCAATTCGGGTAGGGCAGGTGCGACGAGTGATCTGCGGCTCGCCCGATTATTTCGCCCGGCATGGCCGCCCGAACAGCCCCGCCGATCTTGCAAGCCACCGGATTATTGCAACGACGCTTGGTACATCATCCGCCCAGATTGCCTGGCGGTTCGGTGCTGAGGGCAAAACCAGCGTTGCGATCGAATCGCCGCTCCACTGCCAAACGATCGATTCCGCAATCATGGCGGCACGCGCTGGATGGGGGATTACCCGGGTGCTTTCGTATCAGATCGGCCCGGCAGTGCAGGCCGGAGAACTGGAGATTGTGCTCGCCGCGCATGATGAAGTCCCGATCCCCGTTCACGTCGTGCACCATGAAGGGCGGCGCGCATCGGCAACCGTGCGCAGTTTTGTCGATCTGGCGGTCGAACAGCTTCGCGCCAATCCGGTTATTGGATAGATTTGCGGACGATTATTACGTTTTGCGGAACAGTGTGATGCGGTCATCGCCGCTTCATCCGCCGCATTGTCGGTCCTAGATCTGCTTCGACCTTCGGCGCGTACCCTGTGCCAGACGGAGTTTCATCATGGACCAACCGATCGAGACGCCCAGTGACATCTTCTTCTCCCCGGCCGTGAAAGCGGTGCAGGCCGCGCGTGGGTCGCGGGAAAGCTATGCCAAAATGGCGGCGCGGGGCGCGTTTCGAACCGAGATCAACGATGATCTGATCGAGCGGCTTGCGGCGGCGGACAGTTTCTATCTCGCCACAGCGAGCGCCGACGGGCAGCCCTATATCCAGCATCGCGGCGGCCCGCCGGGCTTTATCCGCGTGCTCGACAAGCACCGGATCGCCTTTGCCGATTATCGCGGCAACAAGCAGTATATCTCGACCGGCAATCTGTCGGAGAACGACCGCGCGCAGATATTCGTGATGGATTATGTCAACCAGCGCCGCGTGAAAATCTGGGGGCGGGCGACCACCACGGAAGACCCGGCAATCATCGCGCAATTGATGCCCGAGGGGTACCGCGCCCAGGGCGAACAGGCGATCGTCTTCACGGTCGATGTGTGGGATCTGAACTGTCCGCAGCACATTCCGATCAAGCTGCCGTTGGCCGACGTGGCGCCGGTCGTTAGCGAATTGCGAACGCGCGTCGCCGAATTGGAAGCCGAACTCGCCCGGCTTCGTTAACGCAGCTTGGTGATCGACAGGCCGTCGGCCTTGGCGCGGTCCTTCACCGATTCTTCGCTGCGGGTCATCGCCTTGGCGATTGATTTCAGCGGCATCCCCTTTTTGGCGAGGAGGTGCAGCTTCTGGATTTCGTCCTGCGTCCAGGGCTGACGATGTCGTTCGAACCGTTCGGCCATCCCTACGCTTTCGTCCAAATAATGCGGCACAAAGGCCAATGGCGCGTTATGAGCCGATTGCGGCTATAGACCAATGCTATTCCGTTTGGCCTGTCTGTCGCGCGAAAGTTTATCTTGGTTGCTGCCGCTTATCTGAACGCCATTGGGACCGCGGTGCCGGGGCATGACATTCACCAGGCCTTTATCGGCTGGGCGCGCGCGCAGATGGATGATGAGCGCCAGCGCGCGGTGTTCGACCGGATGGCCAAACGTGCCGCGATCAACCATCGCTGGTCGGTGCTGCCGCCGACCGCCATGGGCGGATCGCCGGTCGATCCGGGCGGGTTTTATGATGGCGTAGACGTACCCGGCACGGGCGTGCGCATGGCGCATTATGCCCAGGCTGCCCCGATTCTGGGCAAAGCTGCGATCGATCAACTGGCCGATCGAAGCGACGTCAGCGGCATTACCCATTTCGTCGTCGCGAGCTGCACCGGCTTTGTCGCGCCGGGGATCGACCAGATCATCGCGCGTCAGCTTGGCCTGTCGCCTTCCGTCGAGCGGCTGTTGATCGGCTTTATGGGCTGTTACGCCGCCGTCGCCGCGATCCGTACTGCGCGCCACATCGTCCGGTCGGATCCTGATGCGCGGGTGCTGGTGCTGTGTGTCGAACTGTCAACGCTTCACCTCCAGCAAACCAGTGCGATCGAGCCCTTGCTGGCGATGCTTCAGTTCGGCGACGGCGCCGCCGCCGCGCTGGTCACGGGCACACCCGGCGGATTCATGCTCGGCCAGCCCTTCGCAACGACATTGCCGGATTCGGAAGCACTGATCCGCTGGGACGTTACCGACAACGGCTTTGCGATGCATTTGTCGGGCGAGGTGCCTGGCCGAATCGCCGCTGGGCTTGCCGACCCCGAATTTGCCCGCGCCGCAACGGGCGGGCGGGCGCCAGCCGAGATTGACGGCTGGGCAGTGCATGCCGGTGGCCGGTCGATCCTCGATGCGGTGGAACACGCGCTCGCGATCGATCCCGCCAAGCTGCTGCCGTCGCGCCAGGTGCTTGCCGACTACGGCAATATGTCATCGGCGACGCTGATGTTCGCATTGGCGAATTTGATTGATGGCCCGCCAATTGCGGATGGCGTGGCGCTGGCGTTCGGCCCCGGGCTGGCAGCGGAAGGTTTTGGCTTCCGGCACGCGCCATGAGCAGCCTTGCCACGCGTGCCATCGCCGAAGAGTTGATGGACGCTGACGATCTTGACGCGGAAACCTATGCAGCGGTTGTTGCCGATCTCGCTCGCGTAAACGTCGTTACGATGGCCGCACGGCCGACGCTTGCCTTCTTGCGGCGGGCGATGCGCGGCAAGCAAAGCCTGAAGCTGCTCGATGTCGGCTATGGCGATGGCGACATGCTACGCCGGATTGCGCAATGGGCGACAAAGCGCGGCATCGTTGCCGACCTGGTGGGGATCGACCTGAACCCGCGTAGTGAACTCGCGGCCACTGCGCATACCCCGCCGGGTGTGCCGATTACCTATCTGACCGGGGATTATGCCGATCACGCGGGTGCCGGGTGGGACGTGGTGATCAGCAGTTTGGTCGCGCATCACATGGCCGAGGACCAGCTGATCGCGTTTCTGCGCTTCATGGAAGCCGAGGCACGGCTTGGCTGGTTTGTCAACGACCTTGAGCGGCACGGCTTCGCCCATTGGGGCTTTCCGGTGCTGGCCACGTTGATGCGCTGGCACCCGATTGTGAAGCATGACGGTACCTTGTCGGTCGCGCGGTCCTATCGTCCCCGCGAATGGGCAGTATTGCTGACCAAGGCTGGGATCGATCAGGCGACAGTGACGCGCTATTTTCCGTTTCGGTTATGCGTCGAACGCCTGCGCTGATCATCGGTGGTGGGCCAGCGGGCGCGGCGACGGCGATCATGCTCGCGCGCGCGCGCCTGCCGCATCTACTCATCGAGCGGACGTCGGTGACGGGCGATGCGCTGTGCGGCGGTTTCCTGAGCTGGCGGACGCTTGAAACGCTCGGCAAGCTGGGGGTCGACCCCGACCGGCTCAATCCCGCGCAACTCGACACCGCCCGGCTATTCGTTGGGGGGGTGTATGCCGAGGCACCGCTGCCACGCCCGGCACGCGGCGTATCGCGCCACCGGCTCGATAGCGTGATGATCGCGCGGGCTGCCGACGCGGGCGCCTGTATCGAACACGGGGTCGATGCCCGGAGTTGGTCATCCGAAGGAGTGCGGCTGCACGACGGCAGCGAAATTGGGGCGGACGCGATTTTCCTCGCAACTGGCAAGCGCGACCTGCGCGGCGCCGCGCGCCCGGCCGATGCGCAGGAAGACGATCCGTCGCTTGGCCTGCGCGTGCGGCTTGGCCCGTCGCCAACGCTGGATCGCCTGCTTGGGCGATCGATCGAGCTCCATCTGTTCGATCGCGGTTATGCCGGGCTTAATCTGCAGGAGGATGGCAGCGGCAATCTGTGCCTTGCCGTCCATCGTTCGCGCATGACCGAAGCCGGCGGCCCCGAAGCGCTGATGCACGCCATCGCCGCCGAATCGCCGCAGCTCGCCGAGCGACTGGCTTGGCGGACAAGCGACCGGATCGATGCCGTCGCCAATTTGCCCTATGGCTGGCGGCTGCGCAGCGGCGTGCCGGGCATGTTCCGGCTGGGCGATCAGGCCGGCGTTATCCCATCGCTGGCGGGGGAAGGGATGGGGATTGCGGTGGCGAGCGGCATTCGTGCCGGACAGGCCTATGCGCGGGGCGGCGCGGCGGCGGCCCCGGCATTTCAGCGGCGACTGGCGCGTGATCTGGCGCGGCCGATGGCGGTGGCGGGATTGATCCGGGCGGCAGCGGAACACCCATCGGCCGCGCGACGATTGATCCAGCTGGCCCGGACGTTTCCGGTGACGATCGATCTTGCCGCGCGGCTGACCCGGATCGATCATTCACCGATTGACGTGCTCGTCCAACCGTAACAGATTGCTTCACATGGATCATATCACGCTGACCGACGCCGAATGGCGCGCCAAATTGTCGCCCGAAGCCTATCATGTGCTGCGCGAAGCGGGCACCGAGCGCGCCTTTACCGGACGCTATAACGACAACAAGGCCGATGGCATTTATCGCTGCGGCGGCTGCGGGCTTCAACTGTTCGACAGCGCGGACAAATATGATTCTGGGTCTGGCTGGCCCAGCTTTACCCAGCCAATCTCGCCTGAGCTTGTGACCGAACATCGCGACGAAAGTTACGGCATGGTCCGGATCGAAGCCGTTTGCGCACGTTGTGACGGGCATCTTGGCCATGTTTTCCCCGATGGCCCGGCGCCAACAGGTTTGCGCTACTGCATGAATTCGCTGTCGCTCGATTTTCAGCCACGCGACTAACGGCGACAGTCAGGCAGGGCGTTTGGGGATTGGGACCAACGCCATCGGCCTGATGGCTTGTGAGCGCGCGGTTTAAGCGGTATTCCGCCGCACCTGCATGGCAAATTATTCCATTCCCGCATTGTCCCCGCTGTGGCGCGGTCGGCTCATCCTCGCGATGCAGATCAGCGGCGGATTGCTGGTCGCCGGTCTGATTGCGCTGATCGTGGCCGTCTATGTTGCGAAGGCGCAGTTGCCTAGCTTTGAGGAGCTGAAATCCTCCCCCAACGGCCAAACAATCCGCGTCCACGCCGCCGACGGCACCGTCATCGTTTCGATCGGGCCGAGTTACGGGGAGTGGCTGACGCATGATCAGATCCCCGCCGTCATGCGCGATGCGATGGTATCGGTCGAGGATCGGCGGTTTCGATCGCACCCGGGCGTCGATCCCGTCGCGCTGGTTCGTGTAATGCAGTTCGCCATCGCCAATCGCGGCACAGGCCGACGGTTACAGGGCGCATCCACGATCACCCAGCAAGTCGCGCGGACGATTTTCCTGTCCAACCGCTACACATTCGGGCGCAAAATTCGTGAAATGGTCCTCGCGCTCGCCCTGGAGCGCCAGTTCAGCAAGGATCAAATCCTCGAACTCTACCTGAACAAGGTATATTTCGGCGGTGGTGCTTACGGCATCGATGCCGCCTCGCGGCGCTTTTTCGGGCATGGTGCGGATCGGCTGAACCTGGTCGAAGCCGCGGTGATTGCTGGACTGGTCAAGGCGCCATCGCATTATTCCCCCACCGCCGATGCCGACGCTGCCATCGGCCGTGCGGGTGTGGTGATCGGCGTGATGCAGGAAACCGGGGTGATTACCGCTGAACAGGCGGCTGCCGCCGATCCTTCATCGCTCAAACTGGCGCCCGAACCAAAGCAGAATAGCGTGCGCTATTTTACGGACTGGGCGCTGCCCCAGCTGGAAGTGCTGATCGACGAAACCAGCCGCCCGCTTGAGGTGTGGACGACGCTGGACCTGCCAATGCAGCGCGCCGCCGATGCCGCGATCCGGGCCGCAGCCCCCAGCAATGCGCAAGGCGCCCTGGTGTCGCTTGATCGCGACGGCGCCGTCCGCGCGATGGTGGGCGGCAAGGATTATGTCGCATCGATCTATAATCGATCGACTCAGGCGATCCGGCAGCCCGGTTCAGCTTTCAAGCTGTTCGTGTATCTCGCCGCACTGGAAGCCGGGCATCGCACCGAGGAGAAGGTGGTCGATGAACCGGTGACGATCAATGGCTGGAGCCCGCGCAACAGTTCGGGCCGCAATGCCGGCGAGATGACATTGCGCAACGCCTTTGCCTATTCGGTCAACACCGTCGCCGCGAAACTGGGGCAGGATGTCGGCTTTTCGACGATCGCCGACATGGCCCGGCGGTTCGGCATCACCACGCCCGTCAGCACCCAGCCGGCGATGGTGCTCGGATCATCCGATGTGCGGTTGATCGACATGACGCGGGCCTTTGCCTCGGTCGCGAACAAGGGCGTTGCGGTGACGCCCTATGGCATCACCAAGGTAACCGCGAATGGTGTGACAATTTATGCCCATGAGGTCGACCGATCGCAGGTGCTGGTCGCGCCGACCGTAGCCGCACAAATGACTGACCTGCTCCAGACCGCCGTCAACACCGGCACCGGCCGAGCAGCCCAGATCGGGCGTCCGGTGGCGGGCAAAACCGGCACGACCACGTCGAACAAGGATGGCTGGTTCCTGGGCTTTTCGAGCGGCCTGACGACGGGCGTGTGGATGGGACGTGATGATGCCAAGCCCGTTCCCGGGCTGCAGGGCGGCACGGCGCCCGCCCGCGCCTTTGCTTCTTTCATGAAAGTCGCCGTCGCGCGCCGCCCGGTTGAACAGTTCGAAACTGCGGTAACGCTGCCCAATCTCAGCATGTTCGACGAGGAATCCTATTTCGGCGAACCCGATAACGGCTTGTTCGTCGATGAAAATGGTAATCCGGTCGATCCGATCGATGCGCAGCCGAACGACGGCAGTCTGGTGACACCGGATGGCGGGCCGATCGAGGACAATCCGCCGCCCGACGATTCGGAGGAACGACGCAACCGGCAGCAGCTCGACGAAGCGTGGATGGACAGGGTGCTTGGGCGGTCGGGCGGGCCGCGATCAGGCGCTAATCCGCCACCGTCGCGCTTGCCACCACGCGATGACCGCCCTCAGGAGTCGCGCCCGAACCAATGAAGCGCGGCGCCGTGTCGACGCAGCCAGACGCGTGATGTGATGGAATCATCGCCGACGAGTTGATCGACAAGAGCATGAAATTCTGGTCCGTGGTTCATATGGACCCGGTGGGCAACTTCATGCGCCACCGTGGCGCGGCGAACGCGATCGGGCATCAGGATCAATCGCCAGCTATAGCGAATAGCCCCGCTCGACGCGCAGCTGCCCCAGCGACCTTTGGGATCACCCACGGCAACGCCGGTGACGGAGACATTCAGCCGTTCGGCAAATTCAGCGGTTTCGGCACTCAGGACGGCAAGCGCCTCTCGCTTGAACCATGCGGTAACCCGCCGCGACAGGCCCTCGATCGGGCCACCACAATGCAGCCAATCGCCTTTTCGGACGATCCGGCGCGATCCCGCAGCATCCCAAATGATTGTTACCGCACCATCCCCGAGCGGAATCACCGCACCAGGGGCAAAGGGCCGGGCGAGGGGCAATTTTGCCCGCTGCTCGGCAATCCACTCGCGATGGTCTTCCGCCCAGCGGAGAGCAGGCGCGAGCGCTGCGCGTTTCGGTAAGGTCAGCCGCACCGATCCTGTTGTCGGATCAACACTCAAGCGCGCCCGACGCGCGCGTGGGTGGCGGACCACCTCGATGCCGGACGTCATAACTCGGTATCGATCAGGTGATGCTCGAGCTCCCCGGCATCGTCTTCCGATATCGTCCGCCCACGCACCGATTGACCAGCGCGGTGAATAGCCTGTCGGTCACCACATACCAGGTAATGCCACGCGGGGAGCGGTTTTCCATCTTCGCGCAACCGGTAGGCGCAGGTGCTCGGCAACCAGTCGATTTCAGCGAGCTTGGCTGGGGTCAACCGGACGCATTCGGCGACAAACGCGTGGCGATGCTTGTAGTTCGAGCATTGCGCCGTTTCCCGGTCGAGCAGGCGGCAGGAGACGTTGGTCGGCAGCAGTTCGCCGGTTTCCTCATCCTCCAGCTTGTGGACGCAGCATTTGCCGCAACCGTCGCACAGCGCCTCCCATTGTGCACGGTCGAGCTTTTGGAGCGGCGTATCTTCCCAGAACCGGCCTGTCATGATGCCCAGCGTTTGATCGCAGCGACGATGTCGTCTGGCGACTTATCCTGCGGCAGCAGCGCGAGCGGCTTGCCATCGGGCCCGAACAGATAGGCAAGGCGGCTATGGTTGACGATATAGCCGCCATCGGGTCGTTTGGGTTCGGCCTGTGAGTAGATTGCGAATGATTTCTTGACGGCATCGATCTGTGTTGGCGTGCCGGTAAGGGCGACAAGCCGGGGGTAAAATGCCGATGCGAACTGCTTTAGGACCGGCGGGGTATCCCGTGCCGGATCAACGGTCACGAAAATCGGGACGATGCGTGCGGACAGGCCAGGATCGCTTTTATCGAGCGCCCGCATCGCCAGCGCGATATTCTGAACATCGACCGGGCAGACATCCGGGCAATAGCTGTAGCCGAAATAGACGATGCGGTATTTTCCGGCAAAATCGCTGTCGCGCACCGTTTTGCCATGTTGATTGATTAGCGCGAATGGGCCGCCAATCCTTGCGCCCTCCAGCGGCGGCTTTTGGGCATTGCCGTTCGATCCATCGGGTAAGGAGCAACCCGCCAGCAGCGCGGTAATGGTCAGCGCAAGCAGGCGTAGGAGATTGTGGTTCATGGCATGGCCAGCAATGATCTGTTATCGATGGTGGTGCAAGGGGTGGGCGGCTCTTCCCACCGAGACAGGGATGAGTGACGGGGATGAAGGCAATGATGCGCACAGCAGCAATCGTCGCAGCGGCAACGATCGCCGCCGTATCGATCGGTAGCGACGCAACGGCTCAGCTTGGTCAGTCGCCGGGAGCGAAGTTTCTCGCGGCGGTGCGGGAAGAAAAGAACAACGAAGTCGTCGAAGCGGTGAATGCGGGCGGACCCGCTCTGGTAAACACCCGGGATTTTTCGAGCCGCGAAACGGCATTGCACATCGTCGCGAAGCGCGGTGATCCGTTATACACGCGGTTCCTGTTGCAGAAGGGGGCCAATCCCAATCTGCGCGACGTGCGGGGCAGCACGCCACTGCTGGTTGCGGTGAGCGCAGGACATAGCGAGCTCATCAGCATTTTCGTCGCCGCCAACGCCAATGTGAACCTGGGCAATGACAGTGGCGAGACTCCCCTAATCAAGGCCGTGCAACGGCGCGATCTCGTGATGGTGCGAGAGTTGATCAAGGCAGGGGCAGACCCTGACCAGGCTGATTCGCTCGCCGGCAAATCAGCGCGGATTTATGCCGAGGAAGATACGCGCACCCCGGCGCTGGCCAAAATCTTTGCCGATACGCCAAAGCGCGAACGCCGCGCCGTTTCGGGTCCGACGCTTTAGCCTTTCCGGGTCGTCACTGGCCGGGTCGTCACTCGCCGGGTTGCACGGCGTCCGGATCAATAGTCTGGATCAGCCGCCGCCCGGCCCGCCGCCCGAACGCCAGGGTATCACGCTTGCGGGCCGCTGCGCCCATTGGCACGCTGAACGCCTCACGTACGATCATCGCGTCATAGCGATCGGCCACGATGATGCCGGTGCGATCGGGCAGAAAAGCTGCGCTGTTGAGCGGCGACACATCGAAACCCGGCGGCACCGCCCAGAAATATCGATCACAATGGTTCAGATAATCGAACCATTTGCCGTCCCCGAGCAAATCTGCGCGTGTCGTCTTGATCTCGACGATCACAATCCCGCCCCGCGCATCGAGCGCCATCAGGTCAGCACGGCGCCCGCCTTCCAGCGGTACCTCTCCCATGGCGACCAGATCATGGCGGAGCAGCATGCGCGTCACCCCGCGGGCAATATCTCCGGCGCTGCAACCGAGTTCGAGGGGAGGAGAATCAGGGAAAGGCTTGGTGAGCATTTCCCTGATTTAGAACATTAGGCGAACGGAATAAAGAGTGCACGATCCCGCCCGACCTGTCGGACGTCAGACTTCAACGATAGAAGACGTGACTGCCAACGGTGCCAACGCGAGTGAGGCGCCAGCCTGGCGCGACGTGGCGAGCGTGAAAAAACAAGGCGCTCGCGACGGGGCTTTCCCAATGACGTTCCATCGCAACCTGTGCCACCGCAAGCGCGGTACGATACGCAGGATTGGCGGTCGAGACGCCGGGCATGCGGCCACCCCTTACGAACGAAAATTGTCCGGGCTGAGTGACAACGGCACAGATCGACCGCGGGAAGCGGCCGGATTTCATGCGGTTGATGATCACATGGGCCACTGTGAGTTGGCCGTCGAGCGGTTCACCCTTCGATTCGAAATAGATCGCACCGGCAAGGCAATTGAGATCAGCATCAACCGAACCCGGCACGGCCTGGGCGGCAACCGCTGCAGCGAGCGAAGCATAGCCAGGACGTTCCGCAGGGGCACCGCGCATAATGGCGGAGGGATCGTCGGCAATGACGGGGGTCTGGTGCGACTCAGTAGCTGACGACGTGGCCGGCGCTGGAGGCGCTACGGGAACCGAAGTGGGCGCTAAAGCATTGGGCACTGAAGATAATGTACCGCTCTCGTCTGCCGCCGGAGCGGTGATGACAAGCGATCGGTCAAGCTCGATAGCCAAACCGGGTGTACCTGAACCAGCAAGGCTGGCGGCACAAAACGCCGCGATGACGATCGCGGCACGAACAGAAAACGACATTGAAACTGCTATATATGCGGTTGGCGCGCGGTCATGATCGTCCCGAGAGACATCATGCCGGGCATACCCCCCGACTGCGTCACTGGCCGATATCGCACATCAGCACAGCACAACGCGTATTTCGAAGCGCTGCGCTTTCGTTGTGCGGCGCAATATAGTCAACCCTCGCCGATCGTTTCAGCGGCGAACCGTTCCGCTTCCGGGATATCCAGTTCCAGCACCCATAAATCGGGATCGCTGGCGCGGCGGCGCTGCCAATAGGCAGTCACGGCATCCGCATCATCACTCGAAACGCGGTGCGGGGAGAGCAGTTCGACCCGACCGGTAGGCCCGATTGCACGTTCCAATATCCTGAAATCATGTCCCTTTTTACAGGTTATCATCAGGATGGTGCCTGCCTGCCCGTCGCCTTTGGCGAGGACCATGGCACTGCCACCGGCATCATGCACCCGTCGCAACAGCGCCGTCACCAGCACCGCGCTGGGCAAGCGTTCACTCATGTGGGGCGATAGCCCGTCAGGCCGGCCAGCGGAATGCGCGATCGCATGAACGTGCCGGTACCCCGCGCCACCTCTTCACCACTGGCATCAATCAGCCGGGCATCGGCAATCAAGACCCGACGTTGCCCGCTGATCCAACGTCCCTCAGCGGTCACCACGCCTTCGGTCATCGGACGCGTGAACAGCAGATTAAACGCCGTTGTCAGCAAAAACCGGTCCGTGACCAGACTGTTGGCGGCATAAAAGGCCGCATCATCGAGCATCTTGAAATAACTCGTGCCGTGTGCGGCACCAGCCGCGTGGTAATAGCGCGAATCGAGCGCAAATTCGATTCGGGCGACACCCGGTTCTGGAATGACGAGGTGCGAATCGAACAGCCGATTGATCGGTGCCGCAGCGTACAATGATTCCAGCGCCCGAAAATGCGCTTGTGCCCCTTCGGCGGGCGCAGGCGCCGTTGCGTCGTCAGGCGGCATCGCGCGCCTCATCCCCGGTCCACAGTGCGAACAAAGCATCGGGGGAACCTGCACCGCGGAGCTTGGCCACAAAGCCGCGATCCCGTAATTGCCGAGACACTCGGGCAAGGGCCTTCAAGTGATCAGCCCCCGCATCAAGCGGCGATAGAAGCAGGAAAACGATATCGACCGGCAGCTCGTCAATCGCCTGAAAATCGATCGGATGGGCAAGGCGGGCGAACAGGCCGACGACCCGGCTGATGCCACTCACCTTGCCGTGCGGAATGGCGATCCCCCCGCCAAACCCCGTCGAGCCAAGCCGTTCGCGGTCAGCCACAATGGTGCCGACCAATTTTGCATCAAGCTGGTGCGCATGCGCCACAACCTGGGCAAGGTGATGAAGCACGGCCTTTTTATTAGCCGCTGGCACATCGTTGAGCACCGTCTGCTGAAGCAGCAAATCACTGAAATTGTTCATCATGGTTCCACGTCGCAGCATCGGCGTCGCTGATGGCGCACGGTGGAGCGGTCGCGCGACATAACGCCGTTTTTGACGAAGTGAAAGCGTCAGCCGCCGCGTTGCGGCTCGACCCATCCGATCGTGCCGTCACCCCGTCGATAGACCATGTTGTAGGCGCCAGTACCGGTATTGCGGAAAAGCAGGGCCGTGGTGTTGCGCAGATCGAGCATCATCACCGCATCCGAGACTGTCGTATCGGGGACATCGACGCGCATTTCCGCCACGATTGCCGGAAAATCCTGTGGTTCGGCCTCAACATCCTCTTCGCGGAACAACGTGTAGCCCGCATTGTCCGCCAGCCCGTCAAACCCGTTCATGGACTGAGCGCTGTGGCGATCCTTCAGCCGGCGCATATAGCGGCGCAGCTGCTTTTCGATCTTGTCGGCGGCGCCATCAAAGGCGAGATGTGCCTCCATCGCATCGCCACGCGCTTTCAGCACCAGCCCGTGCATCACATGCGCCATGATATCGCACGTGAACCCATTATCATGCGGTCCGCGACCAAAAGTAACTTGGGCGGAAATCGCGCGGGAGAAATATTTGTCGGCGATGCCCTGCAATCGATCGCCGACACGCTCCCGCAGCGCCTCTCCAGTATCCACCTGATGGCCTGAAACGCGGATATCCATGTCTTTCCTCCTCGATTGGGGCAATCGCCGAAGCGATTAACCGGGCAAGCGTCGTCATGCCTGGGTCAACGAGCCCCAGACTGGATTGTTCACCCCTTCCATGAAGCGGCGATGGCGTTCGATTTCAGCATCGCTGACCGTGAAGATGCGTTGCGGACGGCTCACGCTGGGGGCTGTGGTCACGATCGGACCAGTCTCCGCCGCGGGCTCGGCGACCAACGTCAAGCCGATCTGGCGGCCGCCAGTGAGTTCGACATAGACCTGCGCCAACAATTGCGCGTCGAGCAACGCGCCGTGGAGCACCCGGTGGCTGCGATCGATCCCGAAACGGGTACACAAGGCGTCAAGCGAGTGCTTGGCACCAGGGTGCCGCATCCGCGCCATCGCGACGGTGTCAATCATCCGGTCCATCGACAGCGGGCTGCGGCCGCTTCGTTTCAATTCACCGTTGAGAAAGCCGAAATCGAAGCTCGCATTATGGGCGACAAGAGGGCTGTCTTCTAGAAAAGCCAGCAAATCGTCGCAGATATCCGCAAACAATGGTTTGTCCGCGAGGAAAGCGTCGCTCAGCCCGTGAATGGCCTGCGCTTCGGGTGCCATTGGTCGTTCGGGATGGATATAGGCGTGAAAGGTCGCGCCGGTTTCCACACGATTTATCAACTCGACACATCCGATTTCGACCAGCCGATCGCCATTGGAAAAACTGAGGCCGGTCGTCTCGGTATCGAAGACAATCTCGCGCATAACCCTAGTATTCACCTGTCCCGGCCAACAGGCAAGCGATGACCGCACGGACCGCCTGCCGCGTTTGTTCAATCGACGTGTCGGTCGCGATCACGAAATCGGCGCGGGCGCGCTTTTCAGCATCGGGCATCTGGCGCGCGAGAATCGCATCGAGACGTTGTTCGCTTTGACCTGGCCGAGAAAGAACGCGCGCGCGCTGAATGTGGGCCGGTGCGGAGACGACAACAATCTTGTCCACATTGGCGGCTCCCCCGGTTTCGAACAGCAACGGCACATCGAATATAACGATCGGCGCATGCGAATGCGCCTGAAGAAAAGCGGCGCGTTCTGCGCCAACAGCGGGGTGAACGATGGCCTCGAGAATCTTCAGGGCCGAATCATTCCCAAAAACAGCGACACCCAATGCCGTCCGATCGACTCCATCGGGGCCGGTCGAACCGGGAAAGGCGCGCTCAATCTCCGGCACCAGCGCCCCACCAGCACTCTGGAGTTGGTGAACGACAGCATCCGCATCGAACACAGGGATGCCTTCATCGGCAAACATCGTCGCCACGGTCGACTTGCCCATCCCGATCGATCCGGTCAGCCCCACCTTGATCATATCAGAAGAGCACGCAATTCATCATCGCGGTCACGCGGCGGTTCTGCCCCGAACAGAATTTCAAAGGCCAGTGCCGCCTGGCCGATGAGCATCTCGAGGCCATCAACGGTATCGAGTTCACGCGCACGAGCCGCCGCCAGCAACGGGGTTTCAAGCGGCGCATAGACGATATCATAGACAACCGCATCATCAGGCAGGGGGCTGAGATCGATATGCAGTGCCGGTTGCCCTTTCATGCCGAGCGCGCTCGCATTCACCAGCAGCGCCGCTGGTGGTAGAGGCGAACCGAGCGGCAATGCGTTTCCCTTCAATCCGAAGGAGGCGAGTAAAGCCGCGCCTTTCAGGACATTACGATTGAGGATGGTGACGGCACCCACGTCAAGACGCGACAACGCGAACAATATCGCTCGTGCGGCGCCACCTGCCCCGATGACAACAACTGGTGCGCCTTTAAGATCGAGTCCAGCAATCGGTGCGTAAAAACCGCCGGGATCGGTATTGGTGGCGAAAATGCTGCCCAGTTCATTTCGGACGACGGTATTGGCAGCGCCGATACTGGTGCGCACACCACCGCGATCCGCCACATGGTCGAGCGCAGCGACTTTATGCGGGATTGTGATGTTGCAGCCACACCAGGCGGGATCGGCAACCCGTTCAGCGAAATACCCGGCAAGCATCTCCGCGGTGACATGGCACGCGCGGTAATCAGCGTCGATACCAAGTGCCGCCAACCAGAACCCATGAATGATCGGCGATTTGCTATGGGCGATCGGATCGCCGATTACTTCGGCGTAGCGACGGGTCATGCGGCAATCGCCCCCCGTAACCGCAGATAACCAAGCACGGGGAGCAACGGCATCCCCAGAATCGTGAAGTGATTGCCATCGATTCGATCGAACAATGTCACGCCTGGCCCTTCAATCCGGAAACAGCCGACACATTGGGCGATGGCAGGCCATTCGATCTCCAGATAGGCATCGATATACGACGCGGATAAGGGCCGGACGACGAGTTTGGCCTGATCGACATGGCGCCAGACGGGGCGACCGCGCTCCGCGATGACGGCGGCGCTGATCAGCTCGTGCGTAGACCCGGAGAGCGAGGTGAGATGGGCACGCGCGGTGTCCCGGTTGTCAGGCTTGTCCATGATGATGCCGTCAGCACGAACGACTATCGAATCGCTGCCGATCACCAGAGCATCGAGATGCTGTTGCGAAATCTTGAGGGCCTTCAACTCGGCAAGTGAATCGGCGATTTCACGTGGCGCGGCATTTGCGTGTGACATTGCTGCCTTGACGCCAATTTCGTCAACAAACGCAGGCAAGGCTTCATACCGCACGCCCGCTGCATCGAGCATTTGACGACGCGATGCACTTTGCGACGCGAGGATGATCCTCATTCGACAGCCGCACGATCGTTGACAAGGGCGATGATCGCCGCAGCTGTTTCTTCGATCGATCGTCGCGTTACATCGATGACCGGCCAGCCATTATCGACGAACATACGCCGGGCAAATGACACTTCATGGGCAACCGCATCCTGATCGACATAAGCCGTTTCCGGCGCTTGGTTTAACGACAATAGCCGGTTACGGCGCACCTGGATCAACCGGTCCGCACTCGTCGTCAGCCCCACAACAAGCGGGTTGGTGAGCGTAAAGAGTGCCGGCGGCGGCGGTACCTCCACCACGATCGGGATGTTGGCGGTTTTATAGCCGCGATTGGCAAGATAGATCGCGGTCGGTGTTTTCGACGACCGCGATACGCCCGCAAGAACGATATCGGCATCCTCCCAGTCTTCCGATCCGATCCCATCATCATGCGCGATCGTGTAATGAATCGCCTCGACCCGAGCGAAATAGGCCGCATCGAGCATATGCTGGCGACCCGGTCGTGCTTTGGCTTGCTGACCGAGCAACCCCGACAGCGCATCGGTGACGGAATCGAGCGGTGCCACCGCCGAAAGACCAAGCGCGCGGCATTGTGCTTCAAGCGTCCGTCGAGTCTGGGCGTTGACCAAGGTGTACAGGACCAGCCCGGGGTTCTGGGCGATTTCCTGAACGATCCGTTCGAGATGGGTTTCGCTGCGCACCATCGGCCAGAAATGGCGAATGGTTTCAACATCATCATATTGCGCAAGCGCCGCTTTGGCGATGTTCTCAAGCGTTTCGCCGGTGGAATCGGACAGCAGATGAAGGTGCAAACGCATCAGCTGAAAGGATCTGTGGACATCATGGGGACAAGCGCTAGCGCAACCCTGCCCACCAACCAAGCGCTGTTGGCGCGGGGGGATGAATCCGGTTTTGCCCACAATGTCGTCGACAGGCGCGGCGGCAATGCACAGTCTGTGGATATCGGGGATCGCGAACCCGCGCTAACCGGTTTCAAGGCCTCTAGCGACCCATGACTGTTGGCAGTATCGGGATAGCGACATAAGCCCCGCAATCCACGCTGCCATCACATCAACATCCCTTTTATAGATTCTTCTAGATAGATAGAGCAGGAGAGAGACGCTGTCTGATCACAAGCCGCTACTCGCGACGTTAAAAGGCCAACGACAGACTGCCGCGCCAATCTGGTTGATGCGTCAGGCCGGCCGGTATCTGCCGGAGTACCGCGCCTTGCGGGCTGAAAAGGGCGGTTTCCTCGATCTGGTGAACGATAGCGACGCGGCTGCGGAAGTGACGGTTCAACCTCTACGACGGTTCGGATTTGACGGCGCGATCCTGTTTTCGGATATTCTGATGGTGCCATCGGCAATGGGCCAGATGCTGAGCTTTGGTGTGGGTGAAGGGCCGGCGCTCGCGCCCCCGCTTGTTGATACCGCGCTGCATGCGCTTAAGGCCGTGCCTGAGCGTCTGGAGCCGGTTTACGGCACTGTCCGCAAGGTTGCGGCCATGTTGTCGCCCCAGACGACGTTTTTGGGCTTCGCGGGCAGTCCCTGGACGGTGGCGACCTACATGGTGGCCGGGCACGGCAGCAAGGATCAGGCTGAAACGCGCCGTTATGCCTATCGTGATCCCGAAGCCTTTGCCGAGATTATCGATGCGATTGCGGCGGTAACGATCGAGTATGTGGGCAAGCAGATTGAGGCCGGGGTTGAGGCTGTGCAATTGTTCGACAGCTGGTCGGGCAGTCTATCACCTGCGCAGTTCGAGCGCTGGGTGATTGCGCCCAATGCGGCGATAACAGCGGCATTGCATGCGCGTTATCCCGACACGCCGATCATTGGTTTTCCCAAGGGAGCGGGCGCGAAACTGGCCAGTTATGCGCGCGAGACAGGTGTGGACGCGCTTGGACTCGACGAAACGCTCGACCCCGTATGGGCGAATGCCACCATCCCAAAGGATATGCCTGTTCAGGGCAATCTCGATCCGCTGGCGCTGATCACCGGGGGCGAGACGCTGGATCACGCCATTGATGGCATTCTTTCGGCCTTCCCAGATCGTCCGCACGTCTTCAATCTGGGTCATGGCATTCTGCAGGATACGCCGATTGCCCATGTCGATCAGCTGCTGGCGCGCGTTCGGGGGACGGGATGATGACGGGATGGCTTGGCAATGCCTATTTATGGGTAAAGGCCGCGCATCTGATTTTCGTGATTTTCTGGATGGCCGGGCTGTTCATGCTGCCACGCTTTCTGGTCTATCATCAGGAAGCATCGGCGGGATCGGCCGAAGCCGCGATATGGGTTGAGCGCGAACATAAGCTTCGTTCGATTATCCTTACGCCGTCATTGATTGTCGTGTGGGTGTTGGGGCTCGCGTTGGCTGCCCATCTCGGATTGTTCAGCGGCGGCGCGGGGCTTGGATGGTTACACATCAAGCTTTTGCTGGTGCTGGGTTTAAGCGGGTATCACGGCTACATTTCCGGCTACTCGAAGAAGCTCGCCAAGGGTATTCAATCGCTTACCGGCCGACAGTTGCGGCTGCTGAATGAGGTACCCGGGGTGTCGGCGGCGTTGATCGTTGTTCTGGCGATCGTTCAGCCATTCTGAAGCGTTCTTGACTTCCCGATTGGCTGTCCTTAACGCGTAGGCATAATCGAAACGCCTTATTGCGGCGTTGCGGCCCTCCTTTCAGCATCGTCGCGTATTCCCTTCGCAGACTGACGCTCACTCTCCAAAAACGTTACCACCGGATCGACCCCATGCATCTTGCAGACCTGAAGAAAAAGAAGCCGGCCGAGCTGGTAGAGATGGCGGAGTCGCTCGGCATCGAGGGCGCCTCGACGCTCCGCAAGCAGGATCTGATGTTTGCCATCCTGAAAATTCAGGCCGAAAATGGCGAACAGATTATGGGGCTGGGCACGATTGAAGTGCTGCCTGACGGCTTTGGCTTTTTGCGGAGCCCCGAGGCGAACTACCTCGCCGGCCCAGACGATATCTATATTTCGCCCAACCAGGTCCGCAAATTCGGATTACGGACGGGCGACACGGTCGAGGGCGAAATTCGCGGGCCTAAGGATGGCGAACGCTATTTCGCTCTGGTGCGTCTCACCTCGGTCAATTTCGATGACCCGGACGTCGTTCGCCACCGCGTCAACTTTGACAACCTGACACCGCTTTATCCCGACCAGAAGCTGACGCTCGATCCACAGGATCCGACCGTCAAGGACAAGTCGGCGCGAGTCATCGATATCGTCGCGCCGCAGGGCAAGGGCCAGCGTGCGTTGATCGTGGCCCCGCCGCGTGTTGGTAAGACGATGCTGCTGCAGAACATCGCGCGTGCCATCACCGACAACCATCCCGAAGTCTTCCTGATCGTACTGCTGATCGATGAGCGCCCCGAGGAAGTGACCGACATGCAGCGCAGCGTGAAGGGCGAGGTCATCTCCTCCACCTTCGACGAACCAGCGCAGCGCCACGTGCAAGTCGCTGAAATGGTGATCGAAAAGGCCAAG
>CAZWAL010000015.1:25518-28215 GCA_964631905.1 uncultured Stakelama sp. | reverse complement strand
GGCGCATCTGGGAGGTAAAATGTATCACCCCGATCTTATCCGGCACCCGGATATGGTCCGTCATCCGGACAGTTGCCCCGCGCTTGTCCTGAATGCCGATTATACCCCGCTCAGCTATTATCCACTCAGCGTGTGGCCCTGGCAAACTGCAGTAAAGGCGGTGTTTCTCGACCGGGTCGATATCGTCGCCAATTACGAGCGAGAGGTGCGAAGTCCCACCGCGAGGCTGAAGCTGCCTTCAGTCATCGCGCTCAAGCAATTCGTCAAACCTTCTCAATTCCCCGCCTTCACCCGCTTCAACCTGTTCCTCCGCGACAAATTCACCTGCCAATATTGCGGGTCGGGTCGCGACCTTACCTTTGATCACGTCATCCCCCGCGCCCAAAAGGGCCGCACGACCTGGGAAAATGTCGTCACCGCCTGTGCGCCGTGCAACCTGAAAAAGGGCGGGCGCACGCCGAAACAGGCGCATATGCCGCTCCATGTTGCGCCGATCCGCCCGACCAGCTGGCATCTGCAGGAACATGGCCGCCGATTCCCGCCCAATTACCTGCACGAAACATGGCACGACTGGCTTTACTGGGATGTCGAGCTGGAACCGTAATCGGCTGCCTGATCTGCTCAGAACGGTATTTTAAGGCTGAGCGCAACCTGCCCTTCACCGAACCGCCGACCCTGCTGAATCTCCGGCATAAGCTTTGCGTTGCCCGGCAATGCGACGATCGCGCGGTTGGGATCCTGATAGCGCTCGGGTAATGGGCGCAACCGATACTGCTCGTTCCGATCGGTCGAACCACACACTACGATATCCCCCTTCGCATCACGAGGGCAGCGCGTCGGCGCGACTGATCGGGGGGATGGCGGTGCCTTTGCCGGCTCGGGCGGGCCCGAAATGATCGTCGCCTGAAACAGCATCAGCGTGACCAGCATGGCGCGATCCATCCCAGAACAACTGCCCGAGTGTTAGGTGACCCACGAACATGGCGCGAAAAGGGCATCCGCCGTTAGATGACCCGCGCGATCGGCCCGTTTCGGCGTTGACCCAGCGCCTGCCGCAGCGCAGCATGTGGCGCATGGCAAGCCTCCCCGCGATCACCAACAATCCCGACATTCGCTTTCTCGGCAAATTGCTGGGTAATGTGATCCGGGACTATGGCGGCACGGCCTTGTTCGAGCGGGTGGAGACGATCCGCCAGGCCTCTGTCGAGCGACACCGTGGCATTGGCGATCACGGCGCGACGGACATGGCGCTCGATCGGCTGACGCTGGACGAGACGCTCGATTTCACCCGCGGGTTCATGCTGTTTTCGATGCTCGCCAATCTGGCCGAGGATCGCCAGGGCATCACTGCCGAACCTGGCGCCGATATCGCCGCCGCGCTCGAGCGGCTGCGCGCCGATGGCATCGATGCCGCCGCGACGATCGCGCTGCTCGAAAATGCCCTGATCGCTCCCGTGTTGACCGCCCACCCTACCGAAGTGCGGCGCAAGAGCATGATCGATCACCGTAATCGTATTGCCGAGCTGATGAAGCTGCGCGACGCAGGCGTGGCGATCACCCCCGATGGCGACCCCGTTGACGACGCCATTTCCCGCCAGATCGCGCTGCTGTGGCAAACCCGCGTACTTCGGCGCGAACGCTTGTACGTGGCGGACGAGGTGGAGACAGCGCTGAGTTACCTGCGCGACGTGTTCCTGCCGACACTGCCCGCGCTTTACCAGCGCTGGGACCGCGCACTGGGACAGCGTGTGCCGAGTTTCCTGCGACCCGGCAGCTGGATCGGCGGCGACCGCGATGGCAATCCGTTCGTGGTCGCGGAGTCGCTGCGCACCGCGCTTGGCAAGGCCTGCGAAGCGGTGCTCGGCCATTATCTCGATGCGGTTCATCTGCTGGGTGCCGAACTGTCGATTTCGAACGAACTGGCGAGCGTGGATGCGGCGGTGACCGCCTTGGCCGAAGCCAGTGGCGATGAAGCGGTATCGCGCGCAGACGAACCCTATCGGCGGGCACTATCGGGCATTTACGCACGGCTGGCCGCGACGCATCTCGCACTGACCGGCAAGCTCGCGCCCCGCCCAGGTGCACTGGCGGGGCTGCCCTATGCCACCCCGCAAGCCTTTCGCGACGATCTGGTGGCGATTGCGCAGGGACTGGCGCGTGATCATGGTGAGGGGTTGGCCACTGGCGGTGCGCTCGGACGGCTGATCCGCGCGGTGGAGACGTTCGGCTTTCACTTGGCGACGCTCGACATGCGCCAGAATAGCGCGGTGCATGAGCGCGTGGTGGCGGATTTGCTGAAAGCGGCAGGCGTGGTCGACGACTATCTGGCGCTCGATGAGGACGCGCGGGTGGCGCTGCTCCGTCGCGAACTCGCCAGCCCGCGCCCGCTCACCAGCCCTTATGCACAGTATAGCGAGGAGACCACCTCCGAAATCGCGATCCTCCACGCCGCCGCCGAAGGGCATGCCGCCTACGGACCGGCATGCATCACCAATTACGTCGTCTCGATGGCGCAATCAGTATCTGACCTGCTCGAGGTGAACCTGCTGCTCAAGGAAGCTGGGCTCTACCGGCCCGGTCAGGGAGCGGGGACGCCGCCACAGGCAGCGATCATGGCGGTGCCCTTGTTCGAGACGATTGGCGATCTGGAGGCGGCACCGGGTGTGATGGCTGCCTATCTCGCCTTGCCCGAAGTGG